>JBGSBH010000082.1:0-9044 GCA_041730635.1 Cypionkella sp. | reverse complement strand
AATAAAACTGAAATCAATAATACTATTGAATGTTTATGCCGTGGATCTGCTCGTAGAGCCCGAAAGTGCCGTGCGCGGTGCGCCGTTCGCCGAGCGCAGCACTCGGCAGGAGGCCGATCGAGCCGACGCACATGCTCGCCTGGTCGGAGAGGATGTCGCCGAACAGGTTGCCGGTGACGATCACGTCGAACCGGCCGGGCTCGCGCACCAGCTGCATCGCCGCGTTGTCGACGTACATGTGCTCGAGCGCGGCGTCGGGATAGTCGGCCGCCACTTCGCTCACCACTTCGCGCCACAACCGGCTGGTCTCGAGCACGTTCGCCTTGTCGACGCTGCACAACCGGCCCCGGCGCCCGCGCGCCGCGCGAAAGGCGACGTGCGCGACGCGGCGCACTTCGTCCTCGGCGTAGGACATCGTGTCGCGTCCGAGGCGGCGGCCGCCGGGCAGCGTCTCGCGCGACTTGTCGCCGAAGTACACATCCCCGGTGAGCTCGCGCACGATCAGCAAGTCGATCGTCCGCGCGATCTCCGGCCGCAGCGCGCTCAACCCTTCCAGTCCTGGGAAAGCCGCCGCCGGGCGCAAGTTGGCGAACAGGCCGAGCTCGGCGCGCAGGCCGAGGATCGCCTGCTCCGGCCGGAGATCGCGCTCGAGACCGTCGCACGCCGGATCGCCGACCGCGCCGAACAGCACCGCGTCGGCCGCGCGCGCCATTTGCAGGGTCTCGGGCGGCAGCGGATGGCCATGGCGGCGATAGGCGATCCCGCCGACGTCGCCTTCGAACAGCGTCAGTCCGGGCAGGTCGAGCGCCTCGAGCACGCGCACCGCCTGCCGGGTCACCTCGGGGCCGATCCCGTCGCCGGGGAATATGGCCACCTTCACTCGATCACACCTCGTCATTGCGAGCGAAGCGAAGTCCACCTTCCGGAGGATGGATTGCCGCGTCGCCTGCGGCTCCTCGCCATGACGAGCTAAATGGGGTCATGCCCTCAGTCTCTCCAGCCGCTCGCCCAGGATGGCGCGCGCGGCCATACCATCGCGCCTCCGGTCGGCAAGCAGGTAGCGCTCGAGCGGCGCCGCGCCGCGGGCAAACATTTCGAGCAGCGCGTCAAGGTCCGCTTGCGGCGCCGGCGGCGCCCCGCCGTAGCCGAGCTCGCGCAGCACCAGCGCCTCGTAGCCGACCAGCGCGCGCAGCCAGCCGCGCGCCGAGGGCGCGTGGCAGATCGCGTCGAGCGTGGCGCCGAGCGCCTGGTACAGCGCGGGATAGGCGTTGCGCTCGGGCAGCGAGAGCGCGGTGAGCGCGGTGGCCCAGCCGATCGCCGCCGCCGCCAGCGGTTCGCCGAGCCACGGCCCGCGGCTCTCGACGAGCTCGAGCTTGAGGAACGGCAATTGGCTGTCGCTCCGCGCGGAGATCTCGGCGGCGACCCGGTTGCCCGGGATCACCCCCGGGCGCAGCCGCCGCCCGCGCCCGCCGGCGACGTAGCCCGCGACCAGCCCGAACTGTTCGCTCAGCACCCGCGCGATCACCGCGGTCTCGCCGTGCTGGCGCGCGGCGACCAGGATCGCGGGGAACGCGAGCTGCACTAGCGATTCTCCCCGGAACGGGGAGAGGGACCGCACGCAGTGCGGTGGAGGGGATGCACCGCAAGGTCCAATCGGGGGCTAGTCCCCTACACCAGACTTCGTCTGGTCCCCCTCCCCCGATGGGGGAGGGAGCGCCTCGGCCACCGCGTCCTCGGTCGCGGCGACCAGCGCCTCGACCCCGCGCGCGGTCGGGTGGACCCTGTCGGCCTGCAGCATCTGCGGGTTGGCGAATACTTTCTCGGTCACGAACGGAACCAGCGCCGCGCCGTATCGCTCGGCGAGCGCGGGGTAGATCGCATCGAACTGCGCCTGCCACTTCGCGCCGTAATTGGGCGGCGCCTGCACGCTCATCAGCACCACCGGAATGCCGCGCTGGCGCAGTTCCTCCAGCATCGCCGCGAGGTTGGCGCGGGTCCGTTCGGGCGGAAGCCCGCGCAGGAGATCGTTGCCGCCGAGCTCGAGCAGGACGAGGTCGGGCTTCGCCGGCTGGCTGTCGAGCGTGAACGCGAGCCGCTGGCGGCCGGCAGCGGTGGTATCGCCGGAGACGCCGGCGTTGGCGATCCGCACGTTGAGCCCTTGTTCCCGCAGCGCCGCCTCGAGCCGCGCGGGATAGGCGAGCTTGGGATCGCCGAGGCCATAGCCGGCGAACAGCGAATCGCCGAACGCGAGGACGCGGATTTCCGGGCCGGCGGCCGGACGGGAGGGTGCGTCGGGCTGCTCCGCGGCCGGCGCGGGCTGGGGCGCGGCGGGCTCGCCCTGGCATGCGCCGAGCGCCATCGCGCCGGCGACCATCGACCAGTCCCTCACCCGCATCGACCAAATCCTTCGCAAAGTTGTGCCCCCTCCCCAGCTATGCCATCGCATGGACGTGACAACCCCCCACGACGCAGCCGGACCGGCGATTTCGGCCCGCAACCTCACCCTCACGCTCGGCACCCCGGCCGCTCCGGTGGAAATCCTCAAGGGGATCGACCTCGACGTGGCGCCCGGGGAAGTGGTCGCCCTGCTCGGCCCGTCGGGCTCGGGCAAGAGCTCGCTGATGGCGGGGCTCACCGGGCTCGAGCGGGCGAGCGGCGGCTCGCTCACGGTCGCCGGGGCCGACTTCATCGGGATGGACGAGGACGCGCTGGCGCAGGCGCGCCGGGGGCGCATCGGCATCGTGCTGCAGGCCTTCCACCTGCTGCCTACCATGACCGCGATCGAGAATGTCGCTACCCCGATGGAGCTCGCCGGCATGGCCGGGGCCCGCGAGCGGGCGCGGGCCGAGCTCGAGGCAGTCGGCCTCGGCCACCGGCTCGATCACTATCCGGCGCAGCTTTCGGGCGGCGAGCAGCAGCGCGTCGCGATCGCCCGGGCCACCGCGCCACGCCCCGCGCTGATCTTCGCCGACGAGCCGACCGGCAACCTCGACGGCGCGACCGGGCACGCGATCGTCGACCTGCTGTTCGCGCGCCGCGCGGAGACCGGGGCGACGTTGCTGGTGATCACCCACGATCCCGAGCTCGCGCAGCGCTGCGCGCGGGTGATCACGCTCGCCGACGGGCGCATCGCGAGCGACCTGCGTGGGTGAGGTGCGCGGTGCTTCGAGACGGCGTCTCGACTGCGCGCCTACCGGCGCTTCGCTCGACGCCTCCTCAGCACGAACGGGGTCGATGAGGAACTTTCTTACCTCCGTTCGCCCTGAGGAGCAGTCGATGTCGCAGGCCGAGCGCGTCTCGAAGGGCCGCGGACCGAGGATTGGGTGGTGACCTGGGGCACCGCCAGGCGGATCGCGCGGCGCGACCTCAACGCGCGCTTTCGCGGCTTGCGCCTGCTGCTGGTGTGCCTGTTCCTCGGCACCGGCGCGCTCGCCGCGATCGGCACGCTGACCGGCACGATCGAGCGCGAGCTGGCCGAGCGGGGCCGCGAGTTCCTCGGGGCCGACCTGCAGGTGGCGCTGTGGCAGCGCGCGCCGAACGCGGCGGAGCTTGCCGCACTGCGCGAGCTCGGCACGGTGTCGCAAGGGCTGCGGATGCAGGCGATGGCGACCACCGATACGGCCGCGGCGCCGGTCGAGCTGAAGGCGGTCGACGACCGGTGGCCGCTCTATGGGCGCGCGACGCTGGCGGGTGGCCGGTCGATAGGCGCCCCGCCGGCAGGCGAGGCGTGGCTGGCGGCGGGCGCCGCGGACCGTCTCGGCGTGCGGCCCGGCGACAGGTTCGCGGTCGGCACGGCCGAGCTGACCGTCGGCGGGATCCTCGAGCAGGAGCCCGACCGCCTCGGCGAAGGCTTCCAGCTCGGGCCGACGGTAATCGTCCGCGCCGACGTGCCGGCGGCCGCCGGGCTCACCGCGCCGGGCGCGATGTACCGCAGCCGGACCAACGTCGCCTTCCCCGGCAATGCCGACCCCCGGGCCGCGGAAGAGTCGCTCAAGGCCCGCTTCCCCGCCGCCGGGTTCGAAATCCGCACGCGCGACCGCGGCGCGCCGGGGGCCGATCGCTTCGTCGGCCGGATGGGCGAGTTCCTCACCCTGGTCGGGCTCGCTGCGCTGGTGATCGCCGGGATCGGCATCGGTGGCGGGGTTTCGTCCTACCTCGACGCGCGGCGGCAGAGCATCGCCACCCTCAAGGTGCTCGGCGCCACCAGCGGCGACATCGCCAAGATCTACACGCTGGAGATCGGCGCCGCCGCGCTGGTCGGCAGCTTGGCGGGGATCGCTGTCGGCGTCGCCATCACGCCGCTGCTGGCGAGCGCGCTCGATGGGCTGTTGCCGGTGGGCCGCGGCATCGCCTTCGCGCCGGCCGCGCTGCTCACCGCCCTCGCCTATGGTCTGCTGGTCGCTTTGGTCTTCGCGGCGCCGCCGCTAATGCGGGCGCGCAAGTTCCCGGCGATGGCGCTGATGCGCGAGCGCGTCTCGCCGCTCGCGCGCGACGCCGCGGCGCTGATCCCGGTGGCGGCTGGGCTCGTCGCGATCGCCGCGCTGGCCTTGGGCACCGCGCGCGACCCGCTGCTCACCGCGGGCTTCCTCGCCGGCGCGGCGGGCGCGCTGGCGCTGCTCGCGCTCGTGGGCTGGGCGATCCGCCGGGGGGCGGCGCGCCTGCCCCGCCCGCGCGATGCGCTATGGCGCGCCGCGCTCGCCAACCTCCACCGGCCGGGTGCGGCGACCGGCACCCTGGTCACCGCGCTGGGTTTCGGGCTCGGCGCTTTCGTTTTGCTCGCCGCGGTGCAGACCAGCATCGACGGGACCATTGCCAAGCGCGTCCCCGAACGCGCGCCGGACTATTTCGTGCTCGATCTGCCCCGGGAACGGGCGGCCGCGTTTGCGCAAGTGGTCGAGCGCGACGCCCCGGGCGCGGCGATCCGCACGGTCCCGGCGCTGCGCGGCGCGATCCTCGCCTATGGGCCGAAGGACGCGATGGTCCGGGTCGCCGAGCTGCAGGAACTGCCCGAGGGCGCCTGGGCGCTGCGCGGCGAGCGCGGGCTGACGTATGCCGCCGAGGTGCCGCCCGGCAACACCGTCGTCGACGGCGCGTGGTGGCCCGCGGGCTACGCCGGCGAGCCGCTGGTCTCGGTCGACGAGGAGCTGGCGGGCGCGCTCGGCCTCGACGTCGGCGACTATCTCACCATCGGGGTCCTCGGGGTCGAGCGGCAGGCGCGGATCGCCTCGCTGCGGCGGATCGACTGGCAGACGATGGGTTTCAACTACGTGCTGGTTTTCAGTCCCAACACGCTGGCCGATGCGCCGCACAACCTCGCCGCGACGATCGAGCTGCCCGAGCGCGCCGACGAGGGCGAACTGCTGCGCGCGCTGGTCAGCGCCTTTCCTTCCTCGAGCGTGATCGAGACCGGGCCGGTGCTGGCGCAGGCGCGCACGCTGCTCAGCCAGGTCGGGCTGGCGACGCTTGCGGCGGCATCGGTCGCGGTGCTCGCCGGGCTCGCGGTGCTGCTCGGCGCGATCGCCGCCGCGCGCGCCCAGCGGACCTACGACACCGTGGTGCTGCGGGTGCTGGGGGCGAGCCGGCGGCAGGTGCTGCTGCTGGCCCTCGCCGAATACGCCGCGCTCGCCGCGGTCCTTGCCGGAGTAGCGCTGGCGATCGGGCTCGCCGCGGCGTGGTTCATCGTTACCCGGATGTTCGAATTCGACTGGCTGCCGGCGTGGAGCGCGGTGTTCGGTGTGCTCGGCGCGGGGCTCGCGCTGGTGATCGGCTTCGCGCTGGCCGCCGCGCTGCCGCTGCTGCGGGCGAAGCCGGCGCAGGCGCTGCGGGCGCTGTAACCGTCCGGCAGCGATGCGGGTGGCCGGCGCGGCAGATCCGGCCGGCCCCGATCCCGCTCAGGAAAAGACCTCCGCGCTGGTGTGCGCCTCGCCAGGGCGGGCCTTGAGCACCAGGGTGCTGGCGATCAGGTCGTGCAGCCCCTGCTTGCGCTCGGTGAAGGCGACCATGATGAAGCCGATCCCGATGATGATCGCCGAAATCCATTTGGCGAAATAGCGGCCGGTTGCCCGGCCGAACCCGATCCGGCCGCCGTCGAGATCGGTGACCGTGAGGCCGAGAGCCATCTTCCCGACGGTCGCCTGCCTGGCCGAGCTCTCCATGAGCGCGAAATAGAGCCAGCCCAGCACGATGCTGATGAGGTTCACCACCAGCTGCGTCCCGGCGAGCGCGTTCGCGTCGGCCGGGTCCGCGCCCGCGGCACCCAGAAACCCGACCCCGAGCAGCATCCCGATGACACCCCCGACCGCCCCGAGCAGGATCGCGTCGATGAGATACGCAGCGACCCGGATCCAAAACCCGCCGTAATTCACCATGCCATTTCCCCCCAAGATGTCTGGCTCGGCCCAAGAATCATACGATTGGCGAAGGCGCAACAAAAAAGGGCCCCGCGAACGGGGCCCTTCTCGTTTCTGCAACAACGCGACAGTTCAAAAGCGGAACCGCGCGCTGACGCCGTAGGTCCGCGGGGTGTTGGTATAGCCCGACACCGACCCGTCCTGTGCGGTGGAATCGAAGATGCCCGTCACGTTCCGGTCGTCGAGCAGGTTGCGACCCCACACCGAAAGTTCGAGCCCCATCTCCATCGCATACGTGAGCGAGGCATTGAGATCGTGGACCTCGCTGCGGAAGGGCCGCGCCGCGGCGAGATTGGCGGCGATGCTGCCGAACCGGGTCAGCCCCTCGGCAACCTGGACCGGGGCCTGGTAGCTGAAGTCCGCCCGGGCGATCAGATTGTCACCGTTGGCGAGTTCGCGGTCGTACTGCGCGCCGAACACCGCCGACAGCTTGGGAATGGTGACGATCTCGAACCCCGAGATGTCACCGAACGCCGAGTTGGTATAGCTGTCGTATTTCGGATCGAGGTACGTCATCGCGAGGTTGAACATCAGCTCCTCGGTGGGGCGGACATAGCCGTCGAACTCGACGCCGACGGTCGACTGCTTCTCCGCATTTCCGAGGAAGAACCCGGTCCCGGTGAAGACATTGGTCTGGAAGTTCTTGATCGACTGTTTGAAGAACGTGAGGTTGGCCGCCGCGAGGCCCCAATTGCCCTTGAGGCCGAGTTCGTAGACCTCCGAGTTTTCGGCCGCCGCGAACCGCGAGCCCGCCGCAAGGTTGGTGACCGCGATCCCTTGCGTGATCAGCGCCTGCCGATCGATCGCCGTCGGGCGGCTGTCGCGCGAGAGATTGAAGCTCGGCGCCTTGTAGCCGGTGGCCCAGCTCACATACGCGTTGAGCGTCGGGGTGAGCTCTGCCGCGAGACGCGCGGTCCAGCTCCAGTCGCCATCGCGCGTGCGGCAGCTTTCAACCGCGTTCGGGCAGTTCTGGAACGGGGGAAGGAACTGCAGGGGGCGCAGCGGGAGGAACGGGTTGCCGCTGGTCGTCGCCGGGTTGGCGTCGGTGGCTGCCTGCTGCGGGGTCACGGTGGCATTGGCGGCCGCGAACGCGGTCGCGCCGGCCTGGATCTGCGCGAAGATCGCGGGCTGCGCCGCCGCGAACGCACCGATCTGCGCCGCGGAAGCGAGCGTGCCGGCCGGCAGGCCCAACGCGCCGCCGACCGTGGTCGCGAGCGCCTGCTGGAACAGGATGCTCTGCCCCGCGGTGGTCAGGTTGATGCCCGAGAACAAGTCGGTGCTGACCGAATTGGTCACCACGTCCTTGGCGTCGTGCGTGTAATTCGCCCCGAGCGTCAGGGTGACGCCGTCGGTGATCTCGAAATCGACGTTGCCGAACAGCGAGTAGGCCTCGTTGTCCTGGCTCATCTCATTGAAGAAACCCTGGCCGGCCTGGAACAGGCGCCCGATATAGTTGGTGCCGGTAGCCTGCGTGAGCCCAGCCTCGACAGCCGCTGCGTTGGAGGTGTTGTTCGAAAGCTGGCGGATCAGCAGGTCGACATAGCCGCGAAAATCCTGGCCGTAGACGATCTGGTCGGCGGTATCGGCCTGTTCCTTGAAGTAATAGGCACCGACGAGGAAGTTTAGCGGACCGTCGAAGTCGGAGGCGAGCCGCAGCTCCTGCGTGAAGGTCTCGATCTTTGCCTGGCCGACGTTGGCACCGCGCGCCAGCCGGGCGCTGGTGAAGTCGACATCCTGATCGGCGTCGAGCTTGGTGTCGCGATAGGCGGTGATCGAGGTGAGCGTAACCGCCCCCAGCTCGAGATCGCCCTGCCCCGAGACGCCCCAGTTGCGCACGTTGCTGAACGGCACGACGTCGGAATAGATGACGTCCGCCTCGGGCGCGCCGCGGAAGTCGTTCACCCGGCCGCCGACCGCCTCGACCGCATTGGTGAAGCCGAACGGCGAGCGTTGCAGGTTGAACGCGGCGCAGCACTTCTCGTTGATCTCATCGTAATCGCCGATCAGCCGGAAGCGGAAGCTGTCGCTGGGCTCGATCAGGACCTGCCCGCGGGTGAACCAGCGGTCGCGATTGTTCACGTCGTCGCCGTTGAACAAGTTGGTGACATAGCCGTCGCGCTTATTGATGCCGGCGGCGAACGAAGCGGCGATGGTGTCGGTAATCGGGCCGGTCAGATAGCCCTTCACCACCATCGCGTCGTAGTTGCCGTAGCTCGCCTCGACCATCCCGCCGAAGTCGAACGCCGGCGCCTTGGTGACGATCGAGATGACGCCGGCGCTGGCGTTCTTGCCGAACAGCGTCGACTGCGGACCGCGCAGCACCTCGACGCGCTGGATGTCGGGAAGGTCGGAAATCTGCGCGATCGCGCGGCTGCGATAGACGCCGTCGACGAACATCGCGACCGACTGTTCGAACCCCTTGTTGTCGCCCGATGCGATGCCGCGGATCGCGATGCGGTTGGCGATTGCGGTCTGGGTGATCTTCAGGTTGGGGACCGACGAGGAAATCTGTTCGAGGTTGGTCTGGCCGTAGTTCTCAACCTGCTTACCACTGATCGCCGAGATCGAAATCGGCACGTCCGACAGACCTTCGGCGCGTTTTTGAGCGGTGACGATGATCTCTTCGAGTCCGCC
>JBGSBH010000081.1:0-9103 GCA_041730635.1 Cypionkella sp. | reverse complement strand
CCACTTAATAATGAAATTGCATTTGAGGTTAGTAATTAGCCCCACGGGCGCACCCGAGCTGGCGCTGGCTGCCGCCTGTGCCCGTGTCGCCGCCACCGAGGCTTACAGCCTGGCTGCACAAGAAAACATTCAGGTGCATGGCGGCATGGGCTATACCTGGGATGGCGACGATCCTGTCGGCCGCGCTGATGCTGCGCCATTCGTTGGGCCGCGAAGCGGACGCCGCGCGGGTGGAAGCGGCGGTCGGCTGCGCGCTGGCCGACGGCGTGCGCGGCGCGGACCTCGGCGGCAGCGCGGGCACGGAGGCGATCGGCGACGCGGTGCTCGCCCGGCTGTGAGCGCGACCCTCGCCATCGTCCTGCCGACGCTCAACGAGCGCGACAACCTCGCCCCGCTGATCGCCCGGATCGAGGCGGCGCTCGGGCCCGAGGGGTGGGAAGCGATCGTGGTCGACGACGACAGCGCCGACGGCACCGCCGAGGCCGCCCGCGCGCTCGCGCGCGCCGACCCGCGGGTGCGGGTGCTGCACCGGTTCGGCCGCCGCGGGCTCGCCAGCGCGGCGATCGAGGGCATGTGCGCCACCGCCGCGCCGCTGGTCGCGGTGATGGACGCCGATCACCAGCACGATCCCGCCCTGCTCCCGGCGATGCGCGCGGCGGTCGAGAGCGGGGCGTGCGACATCGCCGTCGCCAGCCGGTTCGTGGCCGGCGCCAGCGCGGCCGGCCTCGCCAGCGAGCGCCGCGTGGCCGGCAGTCGGCTCGCCAATCGGCTGGCGCGCAAGGTGACGGGGATCGAGCTGACCGATCCGATGAGCGGCTATTTCCTGCTGCGCGCCGACCGGCTGCGCGCCGCCGCGCCGCGGTTGTCGGGGATCGGCTTCAAGATCCTGCTCGATCTCCTCGCCACCGCCGATCCGCCGATGCGGGTCAGGGAGCTGCCGCTGGCCTTCGCCGAGCGCCGCAGCGGCGACAGCAAGCTCGACACCGCGATCGCGTTCGAATTCCTCGTCGGGCTCTACGATCGCAGCTTCGGCCGCGTGATCCCCAGCCGCTTCGCGCTGTTCGGCACCGTCGGCGCGGTCGGCGTGGCGGTGCACATGACGGTGTTGGCGGCGCTCTATCGGCTCGGCGGCGA
This sequence comes from Cypionkella sp., assembly GCA_041730635.1. GTDB lineage: Bacteria > Pseudomonadota > Alphaproteobacteria > Sphingomonadales > Sphingomonadaceae > Tsuneonella. The sequence goes on along the minus strand of JBGSBH010000081.1, from coordinate 7,969 downwards.
GGGCTTCGCGCTGGCGACGGTGGCCGCGACGTTCGCCGCGATGACCTTCAACTTCTGGCTCAACAACCGGTTGACCTACCGCGACCGGCGGCTGCGTTCGGCCGGCGCGTGGCTCAGGGGCTGGGCCGGGTTTTGCCTCACCTGCTCGGTCGGCGCGCTCGCCAATGTCGCCACCGCGACGCTGCTGTACGGGCGCGGGGTCCATTGGATACTCGCCGCGCTCGCCGGGATCGTTATCGGCTCGGTGTGGAACTACGCGCTGTCGAGCCGCTTCGTCTGGGGGCGGTTCTGAGCTAGCGCCAGCCGTCGAGCCACATCCAGCGCTCGAACGCGCGCGGGCCGTCCAGCGGCGCGCTCGACAGGATCGGGAAGAACCAGGCGAACAGCGCGAGCGATGCGGCAAGCGTACCCCACGCCGCAAGCTGCCAGCCGCGGCGGCGCAGCTCGTCGAGCGCCAGCGCGAGCGCGGCAAGCAGCGCCATGCTGGGGGCGAAATAGTGGTAATAGAACTGGATCGGCTTTGGCGCGACAATCCACAGGCCGAGGCTTGCGGCGTATAGCACCGCCACCGCGAGTGCGTCTCCCCGCTGCTGCCGCAGGCCCGCCCAGGCGCACCAGGCGAGCGCGGGCAGCCCGGCCAGCATCGTCAGCGGATTGCCGATCAGCAGCACGCCCCTCTGCGCGCCGTCGACCGGCTCGTAGAGATACCAGATCGCCCGGGCGTTGGTGATCCACTGGGTCCACACGGACTGGTAGGGATGCGGCTTGATCACGCTTTCCTGCATCCGCAGCATCATGTCGTGGATGCCGAACAGGCCCCGTTGGGCGGCCTCGGCCGGAGCGACGAGGTAGGCCGGCAGAAACGTCAGCGCGTAGACCGCGAGCGGGACGATGCCCAGCCACAGCGCCGCTTCGCCGAGGCGAATGCCCGGAACCGGCGGCCCGCGGTGGCCGATCAAGCCGGCGACGCCGTTCGCGCGCAGCCGCAGCGCGAGGAAGGCAAGGCCCGGCAGCGGGGCGAGCGGGGCGGCGTTCCACTTGGCCCCGAGCGCAAGGCCCAGCGCGACACCGGCGATCGCCAGCGAGCGGCGGCCGCGTTCGGGCTCGCGCACGGCGGCGGCGCAGTGCCAGAAGGCCACCGCCAGCGCGGCGATCATGAACCCGTCGAGCATCGCGATGCGCGCGTGGACGAACAGGAAGAAGCCGCTCGCCAGAAGCACGCCGTAGGCGAGGGTGGCGAACCGGCGTAGCGAGGCGAACCACAGCGCGCGCATCGCGGCATAGAGCGCGATGGCGGCGGCCAGCGCGCTCGGCAGGCGCCACCCCCAGGGATTGTCGCCGAGGAGCGCGATGCCGCCCGCGATCAGGGTCTTGCCCAGCAGCGGGTGCTCGCGGTTGAGCCAGCCGCCGCCCTCGAGCAGCGCGCGCGCGGCGGGGAGATAGTGGATCTCGTCGAAGTACGGCTTGCTCGGAACGCCGAGGCGAAACAGCGCCAGCGCGAGAAAGGCGAGCGCGATCGCGGCGCACCACCAGGCGGGGTCGCGGGGGTGCTCGGGCCGGCTCATCGGCCGGCTGCTAGCGCGATAACGGAGGCAGAAAAAGGCTTGCGAAGGTCTGATTTGCTTGTAGTAAACGCCTTGCTCGGATGGTGCAGGTCACGATGCCGGTAAGGCGAGGACTTCATCGGAGCGGATCGGGCGCGATTGTAGTTGCAAGAAAGGTCACGTTTCATGAAACTCCGCGTTATGGCCGCTGCGTTGGCGGCTCTTCCCCTTGCAGCCGCGCCGGTTGCGACCCTGGCTGCCCCGGTCGAGCGCGCTGCCGCTCCGACCGCCGAAGAAAGCGACATGGCCGGCAATTTCCTGTGGGTGATCGCCGCGATCGCCGTGGTCATCGCCGCCATTCTGCTGCTCGACGACGATCCGAAGAGCCCCTGAGGCTCTTGTACCTTCAAGCGTGAGCGGGGCCGTTTTCGGCCCCGCTTTTCGTTTGCGGATCGCTCATCGAGGCTTGCGCGGTGCGCAGGCCTTTTTGTTTGCGCGGCCCCCGCGCCGGCCCTTAGAGCGGCGGCTGCGATGAAGAAGACCACCGGCATGGACCGCGCCGCCACCGCGCGCTGGCGCCCCGCCACCCGTGCCGTGCGCGCAGGCACCTGGCGCTCGGAACAGGGCGAGACCAGCGAGGCGCTGTTCCTCACTTCGGGCTACACCTACGACGACGCGCAGACGGTCGCCGACCGGTTCGCCGGCGAGGCCGCGGGGATGACCTACTCGCGCCTCCAGAATCCCACCGTGGCCATGCTCGAGGAACGGATCGCGCTGCTCGAGGGGGCCGAGGCGTGCCGGGTCCAGGCGAGCGGGATGGCGGCGATGACCGCGGCGCTGCTGTGCCAGCTTTCCGCAGGCGACCACGTCGTCGCCGCGCGCGCGGCGTTCGGCTCGTGCCGCTGGCTGGTCGACCACCTGCTGCCGCGGTTCGGGATCGAGACCACGGTGATCGACAGCGCGGCGGACGCCGAGTGGGAGCGCGCGGTCCGCCCCAACACCCGGGTGTTCTTCTACGAGACCCCGGCCAACCCGACGCTCGACGTGGTCGACATGCGCTTCGTCAGCGCGCTCGCCCGCGCGCATGGCGTGGTCACCGTGGTCGACAACGCGTTCGCCTCCCCCGCGCTGCAGCGCCCGCTCGAGTTCGGGGCCGACGTGGTCGCCTACACCGCGACCAAGCTGATGGACGGGCAGGGGCGGGTGCTCGCCGGGGCGGTATGCGGCAGCGCGGAGTTCATCGAGCAGCAGCTGCTCCCGTTCCAGCGCAACACCGGGCCGAACCTCAGCCCGTTCAACGCCTGGGTGGTGCACAAAGGGCTCGAGACGCTCGACCTGCGCGCCCGCGCGCAGAGCGCGGCGGCGCTCAAGCTCGGGCGGTTTCTCGAACCGCGCGTGTCGCGGATGCTCCATCCCGGCTTGCCGAGCCATCCGCGCCATGCGCTCGCGCGGAGCCAGATGCCGCACGGCACCGGCCCGATCTTCGCGTTCGAGGTGCCCGGCGGCCGGGCCCAGGCGTTCGCGTTGCTCGATGCGCTCGAGCTCGTCGACATCTCGAACAACATCGGCGACACCCGCAGCCTGCTGTGCCACCCGGCGAGCACGACGCATGCCAACATGGGGGCCGAGGCGCGCGCCGAGATGGGGGTGAGCGAGGGGCTGCTGCGGATCAACGTCGGGCTCGAGGACATCGACGACCTGAAGGAGGATCTCGACCGCGCGCTGACCGCTGCGGGCCTCTAGCGCCGCCGGAAATTTCGCTGGCGCTGCCGCGCCGCCGCCCCTTGCGCCCCATCGGCGGCGCGCTACCTTGGCCGGTGCGATGAAACAGTTGTTCCAGCACGCCGCGATCACCGGCGGCATTACGGTCCGGGTGGCGGTCAACTTCCTGCCCGAGCAGTCGCGTCCGCAGGACGGCAAGTGGTTCTGGGTCTATCACATCCGCATCGAGAACGGCTCGGGCGAGCGGGTCCAGCTCGTCAGCCGTCACTGGCGGATCACCGATGCGCGCGGCGCGGTCAGCATCGTCGACGGCGAGGGCGTGGTCGGCGAACAGCCGGTGCTCGCACCGGGGCAGAGCCACGACTACGTCTCGGGTTGCCCGCTGGGCACGCCGCACGGGACGATGGAAGGGTTCTACACTTTCCGTCGCGGCAACGGGCAGGCGCTCGAGGTGCGGATCCCGTTCTTCCCGCTGGCGGCGCCGGCCGAAGCCAACTGAGCCCCGCGGCGGCCGCCGGGCGGTCCGTCTCTCCCCAACCGCAGCTCCTCCCCCCGCTTGGCGCCACCGCCGGCGTTTGGCATATCTCCCTGTATTAAGGGGAGACGATCATGGCCGACACCGAAGGGACCGCCAGCCGCTACGGCATTTTCGGCAAGTATGCCTATGCCTGGATCACCGCGGCGTTCTTTCTGATCTCGTTGCTGCTGCACTGGTATTTCGGGTGGGAAGCGTTTGCCGACGAGGCGCGCGAGCACGGCAGCCAGCCCGAAGTCGCCGGCTATTTGAACGAGATGATGCGCGACACGTTCGAGAACTGGCAGTCGGAGTTCCTCCAGCTCTTGTGGCAGGTCGTCGGCCTGGCCTATTTCCTCTACCTCGGCTCGCCCTCGTCGAAGGAGAACGACGACCGGCTCGAGGCCAAGATCGACGAGCTGCTGCGGCTGCAGGGCGACCGGGGCGAGGCGGCGATCCGCGAGCTCGACGAGAAGTTCCTGCGCCACCACGGCCACGCCAAGCCGCACGCGCACGGGGAATGAGCGGCCGCTAGTCCAGAACGAAGTCCGGCGCCACGCCGGTCGGCGAGGGCAGTTCGACCCCCAGCCGTTCGAGCGGCAGCGCGCCGAGCGGGACCGAACCGGTGGCATGCGCCAGCGCGCTGCCGGGCGCGGCGTCGGGAATGCGCGTGAGGGCCGTGCGCGCGACATCCCCCGCCGTGGTCGGCCAGCCTTCGGTGTCGGGCGGCTCGTAGTCCGCGAAGAAATCGTTCTTCCGGGGCGCCGCCGGGGCGGCCCGCGCGGCGGCCGGCGCCGGCTGCGGCGCGGCGGCGGTTTCCGGCCGGGCGAGCGAGTCGATGGCGCCGCCCTCGCTCGCCAGTTCGGAAACGACGAACAGCAGCACCAGCGACACGGCGAGGACGTAGCGAGGGTTCATCGGCGCGATCCCGGTGGTTCGCGAAGGACGGGCGCTAGGTGCATCGCGATTGCCCGCTGCCGCCGGTCACGCCGGGGGCGAGATTGCGGTCGTCGCGGATCGCGAACACCGCTTCCTGGCGGAACTGCTTGGGCCCGGTCAGCGTCCCGGCGAACAGGCTCTGATATTCGAGGAACACTTCGGCCACCATCACCGCCGAACCATCCGCGGCGCGGACTTTCTGCGCGGCCTGGCCGACCCCGGCGATCGACGTCCCGGTCAGGCCGTTGCGCGCCCCGTCGTTGCCGTACGCCGAAGTGCGCGCGAGGGTGCCGCGGCAGCGCTGCCAGTGGATGAACTGCTTGCCGCTCGCCTTGTCGTATTCGACGCTCGAGAGGATCACCCGCCCGCGGGTGGCGAGGTTGTATGCGGCCCCCTGGCGCAGCGCGCCCGACATGATCGAATCGACGTCGGCCTCGGTGATCGTCGGCGTCACGCTGCTGTTGTCGCTCTGCCCGAGTCGGGAGGCGTTGTCGGCCAGCGACAGCGCCACCTGGCTGACCTGCATGTTGACCGACGCCATCCACGCGACCTCGGCCCCGACCATCCCCAGCGTGATGAACACCGGCAGGATATAGGCGAACTCGATCAGCGACACGCCGCGGCTGTCGCCCGCGAGGCGGCGCACGAACCCGGGCAGCGGGCGGCGGCGGTGAGCGGGCATCAGGCGCATGTCCCGGCGGTCGACGAATAGGCCTGCTGCGTGGCGTAGGGCTGGTTCTTGCGGATGGCGGTGGAGTTCAGCGTGCGGGTGTTCCACATCGCCGGCATGAACGGGATCTTGAACACCGGGGCGTAAGTCGCCCGCACCGAATACATCACCACGTCGTTCGCCGCGCCGTTGCCGGTCACGCCGATCTCGCGGTCCCAGTCGCCGTCGGAATTCTCGTCGGTGAACGCCTCGCCGTTGTCGCAGGAACCGTTGCCGTTGGCATCGTTCCACTGCTCGCTGCGCCCGATATCGGCGAAATCGTAGTAGCTGGTGCGGGTGGAGACGATCTGGACCCCCGGCAGCACGTGCTTGACCCGGTCCACGACCAGCGCGTCGGCCGCGGCGGTGTCGCCGCCTTCGAGCGAGGAGGAACGCGCGGCGGCCTCGACCGCGCCGCTCAGGATGGTCTTGCCGTAGATCATCTGCCCGAAATCGAGCATGCCCATCAGCATCAGCAGGAACACCGGCGCGACCAGCGCGAACTCGACGATCGTCACCCCGGCGGCGTCGGCCGGCAGGCGCGTCAGGGCGGGGCGTGCCCGGTCGCTCACTGCGTGATCCTCAGCTCGCCCACTTCCTTGGCGATTTCCTGGAACGCCTGGTTGAGCTCGTCGGCGTCGTCGGCGGTGAAGGCGCTGTTGTCCGATGCGCATTCCTCGAGGCTGTTGCTGAGCCCGGTCGAGAACGCGATCACCCACAGCCGGATGCCCTTGGCCTTGACCGCTTCGCAGATCGCCAGGAACCGTTCGGTATGCCGCTCGGCGTGCTGGTTGACCCCGTTCGCGGTTACCCGCCGGTCGTGGAACTCGATGCCATAAGTGCTCTGGACGGCGATGCTCGGCATCATCTGGCCGTCGGTCATGAAGATCAGATGGCGCGAGACGTCGCCGCCATTGGCCGGGGCGGCGTTGACGGTGTCGGCGAAGATCCCCTCGGGCGAGCTGACCCGGGCGCCCCACAGCATCCCGAGATCGTGATAGGTGTTGCCCGCCGGATAGAGCGAATCGACGTAGGCGTCGAATTCGCTCTCGGTCATCGTGCGCAGCAGCTGCGCGCGCTGCGGGCACGAAGAGGGCGCCTGCCCGCCGGTGGCGCTTTCGGCATTGTTGGCGAGGTCATAGCGCCCGCGGCCCGGGCCGGTGGCGACGAACGAGGTCCGGTAGTAGGCGACTTGCGGCCACATGGGGGACCACCTGGTGTCGTCGTTGCCGGTATCGGGCGCGGTATCGATGTCGAGGTCGATCGCGCTGTTCGGGGTGATCCCGGTGATGCGGTTGTAGCTGAACGAAGCGGCGGGGGTCGTGCGGCGCTCCTCGATGCACCCGGCCCAGGTCGATGTCACGTTCGCCCCGTCCTCGCCGGTGCGGGTGGTGACCGGGTTGAACCCCTTGTAGCTGCTGACGTCGTACGACACCGGCTTGTAGACGAAGTGCGAGAACTCGAGCGTCTCGGTGGCGGTGTAGACCGGATCCTGCGTCTCGTAGCGGTACGAATAGCTCGCCCGCTCGTACACCGTCGCCCACGGGGCGAAGTAGGTCACCCGGTTGCGGCCGTTGCCGCGGGTCCGCTGGACGCAGGTGTAGGCGGTGCGGCGCTGGCCCTGCGTGGTGGTGATGGTGGTCACCCGCTGGCCGTTGCCGTTGACGGTGACGTCGGTGTCGCTCGTCGGGCCGCCGTTGCTGGCCCAGGCGGTGTTCGCCGGCAGCGCCGCGTTGCAGGCGTTGCGGGTCGAATACTCGTTCGAGTTGTGCAGCCCTTGCGAAACCAGCGCTTCTTCGCTTTCGCCGGTGCCTGTGGTGATCACCGGCGTGTCCCAATGGCTGAACGTCTGCGTGGTGCGGCGGTTGAACACCGCCTCGCGCGACTGGATCGTGCGCCGGTCGACCAGGAACGCGGGGTTGAGGCCCGCGATCAGCCGGCCGACGTTGATCGACTGGCTGTACGGCACGAACGCATAGCGCACCCGGGCGTTGCCGCCCGCGGTGGAAGCACTGACGACGTCGTAGAAGTTCTTCATCGCGTCGCGCAGCATGGCGATCTTCTTCGCCCCGCCCGATACCAGCCGGTCGTCCATCGACCCGGTGGTGTCGAGCACCATGGTGACGTCACTGTTGCCGACCCCCATCGAGGCCGAGCAGGTGACCGACACGGGCATCGAGGTGAAGCCGAAGATCTTCATCACCACGGTGGCGATGTCGGCCGAGGCACTCCCCGTCACCGTCAGGCCGTTATCCGGCGAGGCGGGGGTGAAGCGGGTGTTGGCGGCATCGTGCTCGGTGGCGCCGAAGTTGTTGGCGAAATAGCTGTCGGCTTCGCCGGCGACGGCGCTGTCGAAACCGTTGGCGGCCACCGCCTTGCGCCCGGCCAGCACGGCCGCGGCGCAGGCGGCCTGCAGCCGGGTCTGCGCCTTGTAGGCGCGGCTCATGTCGATGCTGCCGCCGACGATCGCGGCGACCACCACCAGCCCGACCGCGGCCATCGGCCGCAGGCTGCCGGATCGGTCGGCCGCGCGGCCCCGCG
>JBGSBH010000080.1:0-9152 GCA_041730635.1 Cypionkella sp. | reverse complement strand
CCTGCGAATGCCGGTACCAAAAACCGGTGCCTTACCACTTGGCGACGCCCCAGCAGCGCAGCGGCCCCTAGAGGGTGTTCCGCGATATGGGAAGGCCGGTTCGGACTCGCAGCCGCGCAAGCGGCGGAGAGGACGCCGAAGGGGGCAATCCTGCCGCCCCAGCCAGATTCTCCGTTTAGATTCAACTCGCCGCGAAAGCGATTCGGTTGGGCGCTGGGTGCGGAACGGGCGATTCCACGGGCCGCTCATGGCGCATGCCGGTCCGCGAAATCAGAACGTCCTCGGCCATCGAGCGGGTGGCCTACAGCGCCGACAAGCGCGAGCTCAGCGTGTGGTTCGCGGGCGGGCGGCGCTACATCTATGCGGGCGTGCCGCGCGAAATCTACGACGGACTGTGCGCGGCGCCGTCCGCCGGGCGGTTCGTCAACGAGCGGGTCAAGGGGCGCTTTCCCTGCCGCTGCGAGCCGCCCCGGCGGCGCTACGCCGCCTGATCAGCCGGCGATCCGCTCGAGCCGCGCGCGCCCCGCCTCGGCCTGCGCCATGATATTGGCGACCAGTTCCTTGCAGGTCGGGATGTCGTGGATCAGCGCCTGGCTCTGCCCGCTCGACCAGATGCCGCCGTCCATGTCGCCTTGCGCATAGACCAGCTCGCGCCCGCGCGCGCCGGCCATCAGGTGCTTCACGTCCTCGAAGGTCGATCCCGGATTGCGCTGGATCGTCGCCACTTCCTCGGACACCGCGTTGCGCGCCACCCGCGCGGTGTTGCGCAGCGGGCGGCCGACGAGCACCGTGTCGAGCTCGGTGTTCTCGACGATCTTGGCCTTCACGTTGGGATGGATCGCCGCCTCTTGCGTGGCGCAGAAGCGGGTGCCCATGTTGACCGCGTCGGCCCCCAGCGCCAGCGCGGCGATGAGGCTGCGCCCGTCGGCCATCCCGCCGCTGGCGACGATCGGCACGTCCGGCAGCGCGTCGACCGTGGCGGGCAGCAGCACGACGAGGCCGACGTCGTCCTCCCCCGGGTGCCCGGCGCATTCGAACCCGTCGATGCTGATCACGTCGACGCCCTTCCTCACCGCGCTTTCCGAATGGCGCACGCTGGTGCACTTGTGGATCACCTTGACCCCGGCTTCCTTGAACGCGGGCAGGTGATCGGTCGGCGCGCGGCCGGCGGTCTCGACGATCTTCAATCCGCTCTCGATGATCGCCTCGCGGTACTCGTCGTAGGGAATCGGGTTGATCGACGGCAGCAGCGTGAGATTGACCCCGAACGGCTTCGAGGTGAGCGAGCGGACCTTGTCGATCTCCTCCTTCAGCGCGGCCCCGGAGGGGAACATGTGCGCGGTGATGAAGCCGAGCGCGCCGGCTTCGGCCACGGCGGCGACCAGCTCGCCGTAGCCGACCCCGGTCATCCCGCCCATCAGGATCGGCGTCTCGACCCCGAACATCTCGGTGATACGCGTCTTGAAAGCCATCGCCCGCCCCTTCGCTTTACGTTTGCGTCAACCTGCATGGCGCGGGCGGCGCTGGCAAGCGAAATAGCCGGGTCGACGGAAGCGGCGCCTCAGCCGATCAGCGCAGGGCCCTGGCGGTCGGCGCCGTTGCCGGCGAGTTGCCGCGTCGGCTGGAGCGAGAAGCCGGGGTCGAACTCGCCGTAATCGCAGGTGATCTCCTCGCCGGCGGCGATGTCGCGGATCGCCCAGCCCTTCTCGGTGTCGGTGAAGTCGGTGTTCGGCTCGGTGCTGTGATTCATGAACCGGCCGTTGTCGAACTCGATCACGGTGATCCCCGGCCGGGTCATGTGCGGATAGCCGTAGCGCGCGGCGAAATCCTGCTGCAGCGGGTCGAGCCGCGCCAGCTCGTCGCCGCCGATCAGCCGGTCGAGCGCCTCGTCGAGCACCCAGATCAGCGTGCCCGCGGCGATCGGCTGGGCAGCGAACACCCCCACCCCTTCGATGGCGCTCGGTCCGACGTAAGTGGGCACGACTAGCATAGGGCCGGGGTCTCCAGAGCCTCGGGGGCGGGTTGCGGCGGGTGATAGCTGGCGGCGAAGCGATCGATCGCCGATTGCAGCGGCGGCAACAGCCGCCCCCGGGTGCTGCGCAGCGCGGCGAAGCGCGGCCGCGTCGCCGCCCAGCCGAGCGCGCCGGACGAGACCGGCCGCACGAGCCCCCGCGGCAGGCCGCCGGCAGCGGCGAGCGCGCGGGCGAATTCGTACCAGCTCAGCGCCCCGTCGTTGGCGAGGTGCCAGATGCCGCTTTCCCCGTCGATCAGCAGGTCGAGCGTGGCGCGGCACAAGTCGGGCACGTACGTCGGCGAGACCACGCAATCGTCGACCGCTTCGAACGGTTCGCCCCGCGCCAGCGCGTCGACGCAGGCGACCGCGAAGTTATAGCGGTCGTGCGGCGAGAAGAACGCCGCGGTGCGCACGATCAGATGCTTTCCGGGGAGCGCGGCGATGCCGCTCTCCATCGCCGCCTTGCTCGCGCCGTAGGTGTTGAGCGGCCGCGCCTCGTCGTGCTCGCCATAGGGCTGGTCGGCCGAGCCGCAGAACACGAGGTCGCTCGAGAAGCCGACCGTCGGGATCGCGCGCGCGGCGCACGCAGCCGCGAGCGCAACCGCCCCGTGCGCATTGGCCGCGTGACACGCGTCGGGCTCGGCCTCGGCATCGTCGACCCGCACCCATCCGGCCGCGTTGATCACCGCCCGGGGGCGGATATCGTCGAGCGCCGCGGCGATGCTCGCGGGCGCGCACAAGTCGATCCGCTCGCGCCCGGCGAGCACGTGGGCGAGGTCGCGCTGGCGGCACTCGCGGGCGAGCGCCTGCCCGAGCGTGCCGGTCGCGCCGAGGATCAGCAGCGGACCGCCCGGCTGCGGCCTGCTGCCCGCGAGCTGCTCGATCCGCGCCGGGCGGCAGGCCACCGGGTGCGTCAGCCGCAGCCGGCGCTGCCACCATCCGGCCCCGCTGACCGCGATCGCCGACTGCTCGCGGATCGCCTGCGCCAGCGCGGTCTCGCGCGGAGTGCCGGAGGAGACGTCGAACGCGCCCGGCTCGTAGCTGCCCGGCCGGGTGAGCAGCGTGTCCCAGCCCTGGCTGCCGAACAGCGCCCACGCGGTCACGGCGCGCAGGTCCACCCCGCGCGCCGCCGCTTCGCGCGCAGCGGTCCACGCCTGGTCGAGCCAGCGGACCTGTTCCTCGCGGGTGCAGCCGTTGTGCACCTCGGTCAGCGCGATCGGCCGGCGGTAGCGCGCCCAGGCCTCGTCGATCGCGCCGCGCAAGCCGTCGGGCGGCGGCTCGAGCGCACGCACCGCCTCCACATCGGCGTAGTCGATGCGGCCGTTGCCGCCGACCACCCGCGCATCGTAGCCGGCGATGCGGTGGTCGAGGAAGCGGTCGCTGGTGAGGTAGTGATTGATCCCGATCACGTCGGGCGGGCAGGGATCGTCGGCGATCGCGCGCAGCCGGTCCTCGAGCCCAAAGCGGCACAGCCGCCGCCACAGCGCGTGGCCGGGGGTCACCTCGCCGCACAGCAGGTCCCAGCCCATCCACCGCCGGGCGTTGTCGAACGCCGCCTGGTCGGCCAGCGGCGCCGTGGCATAGGTCCGCCCGAGATCGTCGGTCTGGATCAGCCGCGCGCCCGGGTGGACGCGGCGGATCGCCGCCATCGCCAGCCGGGTGGCGTCGATCTGGTTGAGCAGCGCGGTCCAGAACGAGCCTTCGTCGCGGGCGTGCGGATACCAGTGCCCGTAGAGCGCGGCGAAGCGCGCGGTGGTCAGCGGCTCGTTGACCGGGGTCCAGTCGCCGATCCACGGGTAGCGCGCGGCGACCTGCGCGGCGTACGCGGCGAGCCCGCCGGCGAAGTCCGGGTCGAGCAGCGAGGTGTGCCGCGGCCCGCTGCCGTGATGGATCAGCCCGCCGATGACCCCGATCCCGTGGCGGCGCAGCGCCGCGAGCCCGCGGTCGCTCCAGCGCCAGTCGGGCCGCCCGGCCGAATCGGGCAGCACGCGCTCCCACAGGATCGGAAAGCGCACCGCCTGCACCCCGAGCGAGGCGATCCGCTCGAAGTCGTCGGCGCGCGCGTGATGGCCGGTCTCGACCAATTGATCGCGGTAGGAATCGCCCACCCGCGAGACCGTGCATTCCGCCCCGCCCCACGACGCAATCGACGGAGATTCCGGGGTTTTTGGCCCGCCCCCCGGTTTCGGGCCGCCGTCTAACATAGATGAAACATCTGTTTTGTCAGCATAAATCGGGAACTATTAATCTGCGAGCAAGTTCCCTTGCCATCACAGTAAGGGATCCACGATGACTTCGACTGCCGCCGTTCGCCCGGTCTCCGCCATGATGACGACGGAACCGGCGCAATCCTCTACGGTGATCTGCTTCAGCCACTTGCGGTGGGATTTCGTGTTCCAGCGCCCGCAGCATCTGCTCAGCCGGCTCGCGCGCGCGAACCGGGTGATCTATTGGGAAGAACCGTTCGCCACCGAAGGCCCGGCGCGGCTCGAAACCACCGAGGATCCGGTGCACGGCGTCACCGTCGCCCGCCCTCACTTGCCCGAAGGCCTCGCGCCGGCGGAGCGCGACGCGGCGCTGCGCGGCCTGCTCGACGAAGTGCTGGCGGATCGCTCGGGCTCGCTCGTCGCGTGGTACTACACGCCGATGATGCTGGCGTTCTCGCGCCATCTCGAAGCCGACTGCGTGGTCTACGACTGCATGGACGAGCTGGCCAATTTCCGTTTCGCGCCGCCCGAGCTGCTCCCGCTCGAGGCCGAGCTGCTGCAACGGGCCGATCTCGTGTTCACCGGCGGCTACAGCCTCTACGAGGCGAAGCGCGACCGCCATCCGCGGGTGTTCCCGTTCCCCTCGAGCGTCGAGCGCGATCACTTCGCCGCGGCGCGCACCGCGCTGCCGACGCCGGCCGACCAGGCCGGCATTCCCGCGCCGCGGCTCGGCTTCTACGGCGTGATCGACGAGCGGATGGACCTCGAGCTGATCGCCGCGGTCGCCGACGCGCGGCCCGAATGGTCGCTGGTGATGGTCGGCCCGGTGGTCAAGATCGACGAGGCGGACCTGCCGCGGCGGGCGAACATCCACTACCTCGGCAACAAGGATTACCGCGAGCTGCCGGCCTACCTCGCCGGGTGGGACGTCGCGCTGATGCCGTTCGCGGTCAACGAGGCGACCCGCTTCATCAGCCCGACCAAGACTCCCGAATACCTCGCCGCCGGGCGCCCGGTCGTCTCGAGCCCGATCACCGACGTGATCCGCCATTACGGCGAGCTCAAGGGCGTGGCGATCGCCGCCACCGCCGACGAGTTCGTCGCCGGGTGCGAGCGCGCGCTCGCCCTCGACACGGCCGAGCCCGACTGGCTGGCCGAAGCCGACCGCGTGCTCGCGACGATGGACTGGGACACCACGTTCGCGTCGATGTGGTCGCTGGTGCGCGAGCGAATCGAGCGCGGCCGGCCGGCGGTGACCGCGGTCTCGCCCGACGGTTCGCGGCGCGGGCGCAGCGATTACGACGTGATGGTCGTCGGCGCGGGCTTCGCCGGCTCGGTGATGGCCGAGCGGCTCGCCTCGCAGGCCGGCAAGCGGGTGCTGGTGGTCGACCGGCGGCCGCACATCGGCGGCAATGCCTACGACCGGCTCGACGATGCCGGGGTGCTGATGCACCAGTACGGCCCGCACATCTTCCACACCAACAGCGCCGAGATCGTCGACTACCTGTCGAAGTTCACCAGCTGGCGGCCGTACGAGCACCGCGTGCTCGCCGAAGTGCGCGGGCAGCTGGTGCCGATGCCGATCAACCGGACGACGATCAACCTGCTCTACGGCCTCGACCTCCAGACCGAGGAGGAGACCGCCGCGTTCCTCGCCAGCCGCGCCGAGCCGGTGGAGACGATCGCCACGTCGGAAGACGTGGTCGTCGCGGCGGTGGGCCGCGAGCTCTACGAGACGTTCTTCCAGGGCTACACCCGCAAGCAGTGGGGGCTCGACCCGTCCGAGCTCGACAAGAGCGTCACCGCGCGCGTCCCCACCCGCACCTCGGCCGACGACCGCTACTTCACCGACCGGTTCCAGATGATGCCGGCGGAAGGCTACACCGCGATGTTCGAGCGGATGCTCGACCATCCCAACATCGAGGTGCTGCTGGGCAGCGACTACCGCGACGTGCGCGATACCTATTCGCACGATCACCTGGTGTTCACCGGCCCGGTCGACGAGTTCTTCGACTACCGCTTCGGCAAGCTGCCCTACCGCTCGCTGCGGTTCGAGCACGAGACGCTCGAGCAGGAGTGGTTCCAGGACGTCGCCACGGTCAACTATCCGGCCGAGGCGGTGCCCTACACCCGGATCACCGAGTACAAGCACCTGACCGGGCAGAGCCACCCGAAGACGACGATCACCCGCGAGTATCCGAGCGCCGAGGGCGATCCGTACTATCCGGTGCCGCGCGCGGAAAACCAGGCGCTGTTCAAGCGCTACGAAGCGCTGGCGCGCGCGCAGGACGACGTGACCTTCGTCGGCCGGCTGGCGACCTACCGGTACTACAACATGGACCAGATCGTCGGCCAGGCGCTCGCCACCTTCCGCCGCTGGCAGGAAGCCCAGAGCGCGAGCGAGGCGAAGCAGGTCGCGACCGCCGCCTGAGGCACGCCGCGCCATACGGGAGCGCGCCGGCGGCGGCGCGCTCCCGCGTTGCAACTCGTCGTGTGCGGGCTTACCTTGGCGCCATGCCGATCCGCGCGCTCTCGCTGCTGACGCTGCTCGCCCTGCTGTTCGCGCCGGTCAAGCTGGTGGCGGCGGCGGGCGCGGCCGCGCCGGCGGCCGAGCATCACGCGCAAGTCGCCGATGCGGACGCGCCGGCGACCGAGCATCACGCGCAAGTCGCCGATGCGGACGCGCATTGCAGCGAGCGTGCCGCGGCCACCGGATCGCCGACGCCCGACACGCAGGGCCCGGCGGGCGACTGCCTGACCAAATGCGCGCTCGCCTGTTCGTCGTCGCTCCCGCCCGGCCCCGCGCCGCGGTTTGCCGGGTGGGACTCCGCGAACGGAGCGGGCCGGGTGCCGCCCAGCCCGGCGCTCGACGGGCTGGGGCCCGAAGCGGCCGATCCCCCTCCCCGACTTGCCTGAGCATTAGCCCGGCGCGCTCGTTCCCGAGCCGGCGCGCACGCTGACAACTGAGCGGGCGGCACGACCGCCGCCCCTCGGCCCATCCCGATTTATGGCCCTTCGCGGCCGAAGGATGCACGATGCACGATACCATTCCGCTCGCCCGCCGCGCGCTGCTGCGCGGCGGCGCCCTCGGAGCCGGCGCGCTGGGCCTTGCCGGCCTGTTCCCCGCCTGGGCCCGGACCGGCAGCCATGGGCTCGCCGGCAAGACCGCCGCCGATGTTCTCAGCGGCGAGGAGATCCGCCTGACGGTCGAGGAACGCGCGTTCGAGGTCGACGGCCGCCGCGGCCATGCGATCGCGGTGGGCGGCACGATCCCCGCCCCGCTGATCCGCCTGCGCGAAGGGCAGACCGTGCGGCTGGTGGTTGACAACCGGCTCGGCGAGGACACCTCGATCCACTGGCACGGGCTGCTGGTTCCGTTCGAGATGGACGGCGTGCCCGGGGTGAGCTTCCCGGGCATCCGCGCGCACTCCACCTTCACGTACGAGTTTCCCGTCCGCCAGTCGGGCACCTACTGGTATCACAGCCACTCGGGGCTGCAGGAGCAGCTCGGCCATTCCGGGCCGATGATCATCGATCCGGCGGGCGGCGATCCGGTCGCCTACGACCGCGAGCACGTGATCGTGCTCTCCGACTGGAGCTTCCTCCACCCGCACCGGATCTTCTCCCGGCTGAAGCAGGAAGGCGGGTTCTTCAACCGGCAGAAGGAAACCCTGCTCGGCCGGCGCAGCGAGGCGCTCAGCCGCGAAGACCGGCAGATGTTCGCGCGGATGCGGATGGACCCGAGCGACATTTCCGATGTCACCGAGGCGGCCTACACGCTGCTGGTCAACGGCCACAGCCCGGCGGAGAACTGGACCGGGCTGTTCACCCCCGGCGAGCGGGTGCGCCTCCGGATCATCAACGCGGCGGCGCAGACCACCTTCAACGTTCGCATCCCGGGCCTGCCGCTGACCTTCGTCGCCACCGACGGCATCGACATGCGCCCGGTCGAGGTCGACGAGGTGCAGATCGGCAACGCCGAGACCTATGATTTCATCGTCGAGCCGCGCGACCGGGCCTATACGCTCGTCGCCGAGAGCATCGACCGCTCGGCGATGGCGCGCGCGACGCTCGCCCCGCGGATGGGGATGACCGCGCCCGTTCCCCCGCTGCGCGAGCGGCCCACCCTCGGCATGGCCGACATGGGCATGGGCGGCACGGACCACGCGGCCGATCATCGGGCGATGGGGCACGGCTCGGGCGCGATGGACCACTCCGCGATGGACATGCGCGACGAGGCCAGGGTGCGCTTCCCGGTGGGCGTGGGCGTCGACATGATCGCCCCCGCGCCGGCCGACCGCACCGGGCACCCGGGCATCGGCCTCGAGGACGTCGGCCACCGGGTGCTCACCTACCGCGACATGATCCAGCTCGCCCCCAACCGCGACACCCGCGCACCGACCCGCCGGATCGACGTGCACCTCACCGGCAACATGGAGCGCTTCATGTGGTCGATCGATGGCGAGCAGTTGAGCGAGAGCCCCGAGCCCTACCGCTTCGCGCGGGGCGAGCGCGTCCGCCTGCGCCTCGTCAACCACACGATGATGACCCACCCGATGCACCTCCACGGGCATTTCTTCGAGATCGTCAACGGCCACGGCGCGCACCAGCCGATGAAGCATACGGTGAAGGTCGCGCCGGGCGGGTTCGTCGATCTCGACCTCACCGCCGACGCGCCGGGCGACTGGGCGTTCCACTGCCACCTGCTCTACCACATGCACGCCGGGATGATGCGGGTGGTCACCGTGCGCCCGCTCGACGGGGAGAACGCCTGATGCGCTGGACCGCATTGCTCCTCGCCGCGGCGGCGAGCCCCGCCCTGGGCCAGCACGCCGGGCACGCCGACCCCGCGCCCGCCGCGGGCGACGCACCGGCCTGCACGCCCGAGCACGCGGCGCTGGGCCACTGCACGCTGCCTCCAGGCGCCGCCC
>JBGSBH010000079.1:0-9205 GCA_041730635.1 Cypionkella sp. | reverse complement strand
GCATTTCCTGATCCTGCTGATACTTGTGCAGTAGGACCATTCGTAAATAGTGATTGTACTTGTCTCATTGCTCTTTTATCGGTGTTGTATAATCAATATCACGAGTTGTATAGAACGCCGCTTCGGGCACCACGCCCGCGCGCGCCATCAGCGGCAAGGCCTCGTCGAGGATGCGCCCCTTGGGCACGGCAAAGGTCAGCGGGCGGTCCATCGGCGCGCGAGCGCTTAGGGCGCGGCCGACGAAAGGGCAACGGACGATGGCCGGGAAGCGCCCGCGATACGAACGGGTCGATATCGATATGACCGGCGAGGGCGCGGTGTCGCGCGCGTTCGACAACCAGGTCGCCTATTGCACCGCGGCCCACGCGCCGATCACCGCGCGGGTGGTGGCGGCCGTGCGGGCGTTGCTCGACGGCGGAGGCGAGGGCGCGTTGCTCGCGCGCATCCGCGAATGGCGGGGCGCGCCGCTTGCCGATGCGCTGCCGCTGCGGATCGCCGGAGGGATCCATTCGCTGCATCTCTCCGGTGCCGAGCCCGCGCTCGCACCGCTCTATCTCGGGGAACCCGCGGACGACACCGCGCTCGTCGCGGCGGCCATCGCGCGGCACGAGGCGGCGCTGCTGCCATGGCTCGACGGGCCGCCGCAGACGAACGAGGCGGGGCGCTCGGCGAACTTCATGGCCGCGATGCTGTGGTTCGCGGAGCGGGGGCCGCCGCCGCGCTTCGATTGCCTCGAGATCGGCTCGAGCGCTGGCATCAACCTGATGATGGATCGCTACGCCTACGACCTCGGCGGAGTGAAGGCGGGCGCGGCCGATCCGGTCATGTCGTTCGCGCCGCGCTGGTCGGGCGAGCCGCCCCCGGCACGCCCTGTCGAACTCGTCTCTCTCAAGGGCTGCGACGTCGCGCCCGTCGATCTCACCGATCCGGCGCAGGCGCTGCGGCTGAGGGCCTACATCTGGCCCGAGCATACCGTGCGCTTCGAGCGGATGGAGGCGGCGATCACGGCGGCGCGGGCGAAGGCGCCCGACCTCCTGCAAATGAACGCGGCCGACTTCGTCGAGAGCGAACTGGCGCGCCCCCAGGCGGAGGGCACTACGCGGGTGCTGATGCACTCGATCGTCTGGCAATACGTGCCCAAAGACCAGCAGGCGCGGGTCACGGCGGCGATGGAAGCCGCGGGCGCGCTGGCGACGCCCGAGCGCGCGCTGGCGTGGGTCGCGGTGGAGGCCGACCGCACGGTCCATCGCCACGCTCTCAAGGTGCGCTACTGGCCCGGCGGAGCCGAGGAAGTGCAGCTCGCCTGGTCGCACCCGCACGGGGCCGACATCGAATGGCTGGCGAGCTAGCCGGTCCGCGCGAGGAAGTCGTCGAGCGCGGCGTTGACCGCCTGCGGCGCTTCCCACGGCACGAAATGGCCGCTCTCGGGCACTTCGACCACGGTGAGGTCGTCGATGATAGCATCGAGGCCTTGCAGGTTCTCGGGCGGCAGCGCGAGGTCGTCCATGCCCCAGATCACCAGCGTCGGGATCGTCAGGTTCGGTAGCGGCGGGGGCGCCCACCCGGCTGGGGGCTGGTAGGGCGCGTCGAGCGCCGGCACGTCGATCTGCGCGGCGCGGTACCAGTTGAGCATGCCGAACGCCGCTTCGCGGTCCTGCCAGTCGCGCAGCAGCTGCGCGCGTTCCTCGGGTTCCATCTTGTCGCCGCTGTCCCAGCGGATCTCCTGCAGCAGCAGGCCGATCAGCCCCTGCTCGCGCACCAGCGCGTCGTTCGCGGGATCGCGGAAGCCGCGCATGTACTGGCTCGATTCGCGCTGGTGCGGGTTGGTGTAGAGCAGCTTCTGGAAGATCACCGGATGCGGCGCGTTGGCGACCACTGCGCGCATGACGCGGCCGTTCATCTGCCCCGCGATCGCGGTGCCCCAGGCGATCGCGCCGCCCCAGTCGTGGCCGAGCACGGTGAAGCGCTCCACCTCCAGCGCGTCGGCGAGCTGGAACACGTCGCCGATCAGCTTGTCCGTGGTGTAGGCGGCGACCTCCTGCGGCTTCGACGAGCCGCGATAGCCGCGCTGGTCGGGCGCGATGCAGCGGAAGCGCCCGGAGAGATGCGCGACCTGATGCCGCCAGGTGCGGTGGCTTTCGGGGAAGCCGTGGAGGAAGATCAGCGCCGGCGCGTCTCCCGGCCCTTCGTCGATGGTGTCGAGCTCGATCCCGCTGGCGAGTGTGACGCGCTTCATTCCTAGCCCTCCCTGAGCCGCTCCATGTACCCGGCGGCGACCATCGCCGCGACCTGGTCGAACAGCGCGTCGGGCGTGCGGCGCGACTCTCCCATCGCCAGCTCCGGCCCGCGGGCGACGATGATCTCGCGCTGTCCGGCGGCAACCGCGTCGAGCATCGTGATCGCCGCCTCGTCCGGGTCGATCCCCTCGTCGATCGCCCTGTCGCTCTTGCCGCGCACCGACCCGTCGGCGGTGAGCGCGTTGCGGCTGACATCGGTACGGATCGACCCCGGATAGATGGCGTGCACGCTCACCCCGCTCTGCGACAGCTCGGCGCGCAGCGCGTCGGCATAGCCGGCGAGCCCGAATTTGGCGGCCGAATAAGCGGTGCGCATGGGCACCCCGACTTTGCCGGCGATCGAGGAGATGAACGCCAGCGCCCCGCTGCCGCGCCGGGTCATCGGCCCGACCAGGCTTTGGGCGAAGGCGATCTGCGCGAGCAGGTCGACTTCGATGATCTCGCGGTAGACGCGCATGTCGGTATCGACCGCGGCCGAGCGCTGCGAGATGCCGGCGTTGGCGACGGCAAGGTCGATGCCGCTCTTCCATTCCAGCGCCTGCGCGGCGGCAGCGCCGAGCGCGTCATCGTCGCGCACGTCGAACGGGAGCACCAGCGTATCGGTGGCGATGCTCTCGGCAACGCCGGCGAGCCGCGCCTCGTCGCGCCCCGACAGGATCACGTGGCCGCCGCGTGCCGCCCACTGCCGCGCCAGCGCCGCGCCGATGCCGCTCGAGGCGCCGGTGATCCAGGCGACCTGATCTGCGAAGTTCATGGGTAGCTCACCGTATTGGGTCGGTCGGGGATCGGAATGAACTCTTCGCTGTCGCCGGGCACCAGCGGGAAGCGCCCCGCGCGCCAATCGTCCCTCGCCTGGGCAATGCGCTCGCGGCGCGAACTGACGAAGTTCCACCAGACGTGGCGCGGGCTGGCGAACGCCTCGCCGCCGAGCAACATCACCCGGCCGCCGCGTTCGCTGGCGAGGCCCATCGCGGCGCCGGGTGCGAGCACGGCGAGCGCGAAAGGTTCCAATGGATGGCCGTCGAGCGTCGCCTCGCCGCCGACCAGCATGACCGCGCGCTCGTCCGCTTCCGCATCGACGGGCAGCGCGCCGCCGGGGGCGAGCACGATCTCGGCGTAGATCGTCGCCGCGTACGTGGTCGTCGGGGCCCGCGCACCCCACAGCTCGCCCATGATCACCGTTGCGCGCGCACAGCGGTCCTCGACAACCGGTAGGTCGGTGCGCGCTTCGAACGCAGGGTCGATCTCTTCCGCCCCATCGGGGAGGGCGAGCCAGGTCTGCATGCCGTACAGCTTGCCGCCCTGGCGCTCTTCCTGCGGCGAGCGTTCCGAGTGGACGATCCCGCGCCCCGCGGTCATCAGGTTGACCTGCCCTGGGTGGATGGTGGCGAAAGTACCGAGGCTGTCGCGATGATCGATCGCCCCCTCGAACAGCCAGGTTACCGTGGCGAGGTTGATGTGCGGATGCGGCCGCACGTCCATCCCCGCGCCGACCGCGAGCTGCGCCGGGCCGAACTCGTCGACGAAGATGAACGGGCCGACCATCGTCCGCCCGCGGCTCGGCAGCACGCGGCGGACCTGGAACTGGCCGAGATCGTGCGTGACCGGCTGGATCGTCTCGGCCACGGTCATCGCGGATCGCCCGGCGCGAAGGCGCGGATCGCCAGCGCGTGGACCCGGCCGCCGGGAATGTCGCCGAGCGCGGCGTTGACCATTCGCTGGCGCTCGAGGCGGGACCTTCCGGTGAAAGCCGCGCTCTCGACGACCACGGTGAAGTGCGATTCGCCGCTGCCGTCGTCGCCCGCGTGGCCGCGATGGTTCGCGCTGTCGTTGATGACCTGCAGGCGGGTGGGGGCGAAAGCCGCGGTGACCAGCGATTCGATTTCGCTCTGCAACGGGCTGGCCATGGTCCGGTTTCTGGGGGTTGCGGCTCCGCTTGTCCATGGCCACTTGGCCGCGATGCGCCCGACGCGATTTCACGGCCGGCACGACGACCGGGTTCAGCACTGTCAGGCGCCCGGGTGCGACGAGCCCGGCCAGTTTCGCGCCCCGGGGCCGCGCGGCCCCGGGTTCGACGGGCCGGGCGAGTGGCTGTGGTTCTGCCTCGACCACGTGCGCGCGTTCAACGCGGCCTACAACTGGTTCGAGGGGATGAGCGCCGAAGAGATCGTCGCCGCGCAGCACCCCGCCGCCGGGTGGGCCAACTCGAGCACCACGCGCGCCTTCCGCCCCGACGGCGGCGCCGGTGCGACCCCGCGGTGGGCGGACTTCGCCGACCCGCTCGAGGCGATCGGCGCGCGCGCCGGGGACCTGCGCCGGCGAGCGGCCGGCCGGGCGAGGGCAAGCCGCTTCACCCGGGAGGAGCAGGCCGCGCTGGCCGCGATGGACCTCGCGCCCGATGTCGACCGGACCGCGCTGCGCCGGCGCTATTCGGAACTCGTCCGGCGTTATCACCCCGACCGCAACGGCGGCGACCGCCGGCACGAAGACCGCCTGACGCGGGTGGTCGAGGCCTATCAGTTGCTCCGCAAGAGCGCGGCGCTGGCGTAGCTGGTGGCTTCAGGGCCGGGCGCGGGCGGCGTCGATCGCGGCGACATCGATCTTCCGCATCGGCATCATCGCCTCGAACGCGCGGCGGGCCTCGTCCCCGCCCGCTGCCATCGCTTCGATCAGCGTGCGCGGGGTGATCTGCCAGTTGACGCCCCATTTGTCCTTGCACCAGCCGCACTGGCTCTCGGCGCCGCCGTTGCCGACGATGGCGTTCCAGTAGCGGTCGGTCTCCGCCTGATCCTCGGTCAGGATCTGGAAGCTGAAGGCTTCGCTGTGCGGGAACCGCGGGCCGCCGTTGAGCCCAAGGCACTGGACCCCGCAGACGGTGAAGTCGACCATCAGCACCTCACCCGCCTTGTTGCCCGGATTGTCGGCGGGCGAGCGGTGCACCGCCCCGACCCGGCTGTCGGGGAAGACGCCGGCGTAGAACCGCGCCGCTTCCTCGGCATCCCTGTCGTACCAGAGGCAGACCCTGTTCTTGCTCATCGCATGTCTCCTATGAGCGGCGCGCGCCGACGAGACCGAACCCGGCGCCCTGCGGATCGCTCGCCATGAGCGAATAGTCGCCGCCGGGAATCTCGACCGGTGGCTGCAGGACCGTGCCCCCGCCCGCCGCGATGGCACGGGCGGCTTCGTCGATGTCGGGCACGCGGAAATAGAAGTTCCACGCCGAGACCGGTGCCTGCGGCGCCTTGGGCATGACGGCGCCGAGGCCGTAATCGTGATGGCGCAGGAACTCGTAGGCGCCCAACGGCCCCATATCCATCTCGCCGTCCTTCACCCAGCCGAACAGCACGCGGTAGAACGCCTTGGCCCCTTCGGGGTCGCAAGTCGCCAGTTCGTTCCAGGCGCAGTGCCCGACCTGCGGGGCGTACTTGGCGAAGGCGGCGCTTTCTTCGCCCGAGCGGTCGTCGATGATGTAGAACATCGCCCCTTGCGGATCGGCGGCCATCGCGAACGGGCCGACGCCCGGAACCTCGCCGCCTTCCATCGTCACGCTGCCGCCGTGCGCGCGGATGGCGGCGAGCGCCGCCGGGACGTCGTCGACCCGGATATAGCCGACCCAGGCGGGGCGGGCGCCGCCGGCCCGCATCTCATCGGTCAGCGCGACCACGCCGCCGATCGCCGCGCCCGCCGCGCCGAACGTGCGGTAATCGACGTGCTCCTGAGGGCCAGCCGCGAAATCCCATCCGACCAGCGGGTCGTAGAACGCCTGCGCCGCGTCGGCATTGGTGGTCATCAGTTCGTACCAGACGAAATCGCCATGTCGCTCGGTCATCGTCATGCTCCCAGCTCGACCACCGGCTCGAAGCCGCCCCAGATCATCCGCTCGCCGTCGAACGGCATGTCTTCGGGCATCTGCATCGCAGGATCGTCCCGCATCTTCTCCGCTGCGGCATCGCACACGTCCCGGCTCGGCCAGGTCATGTAGCTGAAGACGATCTTCTCGCCCGGCTCGGCGTTCACCGCGCGGTAGAAGTCGGTCTGCTTGCCGTCGGGCACGTCGTCGCCCCACGCCTCGACGACGGCGGTCGCCCCGTAGCCCGCGAACAGCGGCCAGGCCTCGTCCGCCAGCTTGAAGTAATCGCTCTTGCGGCCCTCGGGCACCGGGATCACGAAGCCCTGCACGTAGTCGCCGGGCCGCGGTGCGCCGTGGCTGACGACCGCTTCGAACCCGCCGAAGATCATCCGCTTGCCATCGAACGGCATCGGCTCCGCCATCATCGCCGCGTCGGCCTCGAGCGCCTGGAACGCGGCATCGCGGGTCGCCTTGTCGGGCCATTCGATCCAAGCGAACGCCACTGCCTCGCTCTCGTTTGCCTGCACCGCGCGTCGGAAGTCGGTCAGCTTGCCGGGGGATATGTCGGCGCCCCAGGCTTCGACGACGCGGCGGGCCCCGCGGGCCAGGAAATGCGGGTCCATCCTGTTCGCATGAGCGACGAACTCTTCCCTGCGAGCGGCATTCACCGGGATCACGAAGCCGTCGACATACATAACCCTGCCTCCCTCTTTCATCGCTCGCCAGCGCAGCGACTCGGGTCTTGCAATCGATGCGCCCGATAGTTACCTAATGCAACAGTGAAGTTACGAAAAGAAACTGTCGCGCGACAGGGCGCTCATGGCCGCTGGTATGGCGACGCGTGCGGCACTGCCTTCGCGATGGAGATGTTGGGCGAGCGGTGGACGCTGCTGATCGTACGCGAGCTGATGCTCGGCGCGCGGCGTTTCTCGGATCTGCGCGCGAGCCTCCCGGGGATCAGCGCCAAGACGCTCACTGAACGCCTCTTGGCCCTGGAAGCGGGCGGGGTGCTGAAGCGCCTCGAACTGCCGCCACCGGGCCGGGCGCAGGTCTACGAACTGACCGAGTGGGGCTATGCCGCCGAGCCGCTGATCCTCGAGGCCGGCCGGTGGGCCGCGCAATCGAGTGCGCACGATCCCACGCTTCCTTTGTCGCCGGTGTCGCTGATGCTCAGCTTGCGCACGATGGTGCCGCACGCGCGCCTCGGCCAGTTCGCGCGGCGCACGTTCGGGTTCGCCATCGGCGACGACACTTTCCTGGTCGAGCCGACGATGCGCGAGCTGCCGATCCGGCGAGCGGCCATACGCCATGCGGATGCGGTGTTTCGCGCGCCGCAGGCGGCGGTCATCGCCGCGGGCATCTATGCCGGGGTGCCGTGGCCCGACCTCGAGCGCGGCGCGGGGCTGTCGATCGAGGGCAATCGCGAGCTCGCGCTGCGGTTCGCCGCGCTGTTCAAGCTGCCCGCCAAGCTCGCCTAGCCCTGCCGGAAAGCCCAGCGGAGCGTTTCCGCCATCGTCCTGGTGGCCAGCCGCGCCGGCAGCCCGGTGACGGCGGGGCGCGACAGGGCGAGCATCGTCCGGGCGTACGGCGGCAGCAGGTCGACCGCAGCGGTGCCTAGCGCGCGCTGCACGGCGATCGGCGCCCCTTCCGGCCGCTGCGACAGGACCAGCCGGCACACCTCGCGCGCCGCCGGCCCGCCGGCAAGGTCGCTCCGAAAGTCGCCCGCCAGCGCTTCGGCTTCGGCGCGGGTCTCGGGCACCGGGTCGGCGCCCAGCGCGCGGGCGATCACGGCGAACTGGCGAAAATACTCGTCCTGCTCGGCGCGCGGCATGTCCGGCCGCGCATAGGCGAGATAAGCCTCGAGGAAGCTGGTCGCCTCCGCCACGTGGACCCACGCCAGCGTGCGCGGATCGGTCGCGGCGTACCGTGTCCCGTCTGGCAGGGTCCCGGTCACCGCCGCGTGGATGCGGTTGACCCGCGCGATACCCGCCATCGCCTCCTCGCGGTGGCCGAAGGTGGTTACCGCGATGAACCGCGCGGTGCGGCGCAATCGGCCGTGCATGTCGGCGCGGAAGTTCGAATGGTCGAGCACCCCCTGCAGCGCGTGCGGATGGAGCATCTGCAGCAGCAGCGAGCGTATGCCGCCGACCATCATCGCGACGACATCGGCGTGGACCATCCGGATCGGCGAGTTGCGCTCGAACAGAGCGTGATCGCTGATCGCCACCGGCTGCTGCCCGGCTGCGGTATCGTTGAACACCGCGCGAACCTTGCCGACCAGGCGGCGGCGGACGAGATCGGCGGGGGAGGACGGCAGCATGGCCCGAATATCGGGGCGCGATAGGTTGCTCGCAAGGACGCTTGCGGCGCCGCCCTCTTCCCGTCTAGGCGTGCGCCCGCGATGAACGACATGACCGATCACCTCGAGACCGCCCAGCGCACGCTGCTCGCCGCGCCTGACACCGAAGTCAGCGCGCGCGAAGTATTCGGGGTCGATGTCGATTGGATGGTGCCGGCGTTTTCGAAGGCCGACGCGCGCGTGCCCGACATCGACGACAGTTACGTGTTCGACCCGGACACCACGCTGGCGATCCTCGCCGGCTTTGCGCACAACCGCCGGGTGATGGTCCAGGGCTATCACGGCACCGGCAAGTCGACCCATATCGAGCAGATCGCGGCGCGGCTCAACTGGCCGTGCATCCGCATCAACCTCGACGCGCATATCAGCCGGATCGACCTCGTTGGCCGCGACGCGATTGTGCTGCGCGACGGGTTGCAGGTAACCGAGTTCCGCGAAGGTCTGCTGCCGTGGGCGCTGCAGCACCCGGTGGCGCTGGTGTTCGACTAATACGACGCCGGCCGCCCCGACGTGATGTTCGTGATCCAGCGCGTGCTCGAAACCGAGGGCAAGCTCACTTTGCTGGACCAGAACCGCGTGATCCGGCCCAATCCGTTCTTCCGCCTGTTCGCCACCGCCAACACCGTTGGCCTTGGCGATACCAGCGGGCTGTATCATGGCACGCAAGCGATCAACCAAGGGCAGATGGACCGGTGGAAC
>JBGSBH010000078.1:0-9589 GCA_041730635.1 Cypionkella sp. | reverse complement strand
GGCTCGGTGCCGCGGCCGACGCGGGGCGGCGCGCGCGGGCCGCGGCTGCCGCGGGCGACGGACGGGCGTTCGGGCACTGGCACGCGGTGTGCCGGATGTTCGACCGCCGGCTGGCCGCAAGCCTCGCACCGGCCGCTTCGAGCGCCGCGGGGGAGGCCGGCGGCGACGGCGCGTAAATTCCGTTAACCAAGCGGTGACGGACCCGCGCTAGGACCGGCAGTCATGAAGGGGTCGCGCGCGATCGGCTGGGGGCGGTCGCTCCTGCATCTGCTCGGCAACGGGGATGCGGTGAGCGAACGGGTGCGGCGCACGCTGGTGCGCACGCTCTATGCGCAGCCGCTGAGCCTCGCCGCGGGCACCGCCGCCGGCATCATCTCGACCGGTATCGCGGCTTATGCCACCGACGCGCTGGCGCTCGACGCGGTGTTCGCACTGCTGGCGCTGGTGGCGGCGGCGCGGCTGCTGCTCGCTTGGCGCATCTCGCCCGAAGACGAGCGCACCAGCACCACCCGGCTCGAACTGCTCTATCTTGCGGGCGCGTTCTCCTACGCGCTGCTGCTCGGCGTGGGCGCGGCGGTGACCATCGTCATCGCCGCGCGCGACGGGGTCCAGGCGCTGATGCTGGTCAACGCGGTCGGCTATGGCGTCGGGGTGTGCGCGCGCAACGCCGGCCGCCCGCTGGTCGCGATCGGGCAACTGGTGCTCACCGCGCTGCCGCTGGTCGTCGCGGCGCTGTGGCGCGAGACGCTGCCCTATACCTTCCTCGCGGCGACGATCGTCGTGCTGATCGCCACGATGGCCTCGATCGCCCACGTGCTGTTCATGACGCTGCGCACCTCGATCGTCGCGGCCGAAACCAGCGCCGAGCTGGCCGACAAGATGCAGGTCCTTGCCCGGACCGATGTCGTCACCGGGCTGGCCAACCGCGCCGGGCTCGACCACGAGCTGGCCGGGGCTCTCGCCGACCGGCGGGAAGAGCGGCAGCTGGCGCTGTTCTGGATCGACCTCGACCGATTCAAGGAAGTGAACGACCTGCTCGGCCACCCGGTCGGCGACCGGGTGCTGATCGAGGTCGCGCAGCGGCTGCGCGAAGTGGCGCCGGCGGGTGCGGCGATCGCGCGCTTCGGCGGCGACGAGTTCATCCTGCTGTGCGAGATCGCTTGCCGGGCGGAATGCGAGCGGCTCGCCGCCCGGGTGCTCGACAACGTCACCCGCCCGCTGCGGGTCGACGACCATCGGCTCGAGGTGCCGGCCTCGATGGGCATCGCCCTGCTGCCCGAAGACGGCGAGGATGCCGATGCGCTGATGCAGTCGGCCGATCTCGCGCTCTACCACGCCAAGGTCGGCGGGCGGAACCACAGCCGGTTCTACGACCCCGCGATGAGCCGCAGCCTGCTGCGCCGGCGCGAGATCGAGCGCGAGCTGCGCAGCGCGATCCAGCGCGACGAGCTGTCGGTGTTCTTCCAGCCGATCGTCGATCTCGAGACCGGAGCCATCCGCAGCTTCGAGGCGCTGGTGCGCTGGTTCCACCCGGTCAAGGGCGAGCTGCGGCCCGACGAATTCATCCCGGTGGCAGAGGATACCGGCGTCATCGTCACGCTCGGCAACTGGATCACCGCGCAGGCCGCCCGCGCGGCGGCGCACTGGCCGGCGGACGTGACGCTCGCGGTCAACCTCTCGCCGATGCAGATCAAGGCGCCGGGCGCCGCGCTCGGCATCCTCGCCGCGCTGCGCGACGCCGGGCTCGATCCGGCCCGGCTCGAGCTCGAAGTGACCGAGAGCCTGTTCCTCGAAGACAACCATGCGACCGGTCACTTCATCCGCGAGCTGTCGGCTGCCGGGGTCCGCTTCGCGCTCGACGACTTCGGGACCGGCTACTCCTCGCTCGGCTATATCGACCGCTTCCCGTTCACCCGGATCAAGGTCGATCGCAGCTTCGTCTCGGGGCCCAACGTCGGGCGCAAGAGCCAGGCGATCATCCGCGCCGTCGCCGAGCTCGGCGCGCAGCTCGACATGGAGATCGTCGCCGAAGGGCTCGAGACGATCGAGCAGGTCCACGCGGTCCGCGCGGCCGGCTGTTCGCTCGGACAGGGGTACTATTTCAGCCGCGCGGTGCCCGATTACCTCGCCGCGATGCTGCTGGCGCAAGAGCGCGAGAACGCGGGCGGGAGGCGCGCCGTCGGCTAACGCCGCGGGTTTTCGCTACTGCGAACCAGTTGCAAAGATAGTCCTTGCCAGGCGGGCGTTTGCCAGTTGCAAAGCCCTCTCCGCGCGCCTAGGTCCGCCGTCGAAATTGCGGACCGGCGCGCCCCGCGGGACGGCGGCGGTTCCCCCCTGAGGCCGCTCCCGCGACGGAAGGATTTGCTCCCCCTATGGCCCGCAAGAAGATCGCGCTGGTCGGCGCCGGGATGATCGGCGGCACGCTCGCCCACCTCGCCGCGAACAAGGAACTGGGCGACATCGTCCTGTTCGACATCGCCGAGGGGATACCGCAGGGCAAGGCGCTCGACCTCGCGCAGTGCGGCCCGGTCGAAGGGTTCGACGCGCAGATCACCGGCACCAACGACTATGCCGACATCGCCGGGGCCGACGTGGTCATCGTCACCGCCGGCGTGCCGCGCAAGCCGGGAATGAGCCGCGACGACCTGCTCGGCATCAACCTGAAGGTGATGAAGTCGGTCGGCGAAGGCATCAGGGCGAACTGCCCCGACGCGTTCGTGATCTGCATCACCAACCCGCTCGATGCGATGGTCTGGGCGCTGCGCGAATACTCGGGCCTGCCCCACGAGAAGGTCGTCGGCATGGCCGGCGTGCTCGACAGCGCGCGGTTCGCGACGTTCCTCGCCTGGGAGTTCGGCGTCTCGGTGCGCGACGTCAACGCCTTCGTGCTCGGCGGCCACGGCGACACGATGGTGCCCGTGCTGAGCTACTCGACGATCAGCGGGATCCCGGTGCACGATCTCGCCAAGATCAAGGGGGTCGACGCCGCCAAGCTCGACGAGATCGTCAAGCGCACCCGCGGCGGGGGCGGCGAGATCGTCGCGCTTTTGAAGACCGGCAGCGCCTACTACGCGCCCGCGACCAGCGCGATCGCGATGGCCGAAGCCTACCTGCGCGATCAGAAGCGCATCCTCCCCGTCGCCGCGTACGTCGAGGGCAAGTACGGGCTCGACGGCCTCTACGTCGGCGTCCCCGCGGTGATCGGCGCGGGCGGGATCGAGGAAGTCGTCGAGATCAGGCTCTCCGACGAGGAAAAGGCCAACCTCAAGGTTTCGACCGACGCGGTCGAGGAACTGCTGGTGGCCTGCAAAGGCATGGATTCGAGTCTCGCATAAAATGGAGCCTAACGAAATCATTGAGCGGTTGCGCAGTTGTTCGGGTCTGCCGTTGGAGCGCCTTCCCGGGACGAGCGGAATCTATGCTCTGCGCGATCACACTGGTACGATCCGGTACATCGGCATCGCTCACACCGAGGGCTTTCGAGTCCGTATTCGTAACAAACACGCAACTGGCTCCGAAGACCGTAGCCATAAGTTTAGCGCCGCTTACAATTCAGGAAGGCTCTGGCGTGACCGTCACGACGGCTGCAAGACGGACGGTGCGGTAGCTAAGCGGCTTCGCAACCAATTTATCCTCAAGCACTGTAGTGCATCCGTTGTCGAAATTGCTGATTACGGGAGCAAGGCGGCGCTGGAGCAAATTGAGCGCGATGTGATCTCGCTGGCCTCACCCCAAGAGGTGACTTGGAACGGCAAGTTTGCACCCGTGGACGAGCCGTCTGAGCTAATTGACAGGCTCATCGAGGAAGCACGGTTCAATGATGAAGGCCGAGCAGCGCTCGACCGACAAAAGCTAAGATTTATGGAGAGAGCGCAGTGAGCATTCTCGTCGACCGCAATACCAAGGTCATCACCCAGGGGATGACCGGGGAGACCGGGACATTCCACACCCAGCAGGCGCTTGCCTACGGCACGCAGATGGTCGGCGGGGTGACCCCGGGCAAGGGCGGGACGACGCACATCGGGCTGCCGGTGTTCGACACCGTCGCCGAGGCCAGGGCCCGGACCGGCGCCACCGCGAGCTGCATCTACGTCCCGCCGCCGTTCGCCGCCGATTCGATCCTCGAGGCGATCGACGCGGAGATTCCGCTGATCGTCTGCATCACCGAGGGCATCCCGGTGCTCGACATGGTGCGGGTTAAGCGCGCGCTCAGCGGCAGCAAGAGCCGGCTGATCGGCCCCAACTGCCCCGGCGTGCTGACGCCCGAGGAGTGCAAGATCGGCATTATGCCGGGTTCGATCTTCCGCAAAGGCTCGGTCGGGGTGGTTTCGCGCAGCGGCACGCTGACCTACGAGGCGGTGCACCAGACCACCCAGGTCGGGCTCGGCCAGACGACCGCGGTCGGCATCGGCGGCGACCCGGTCAACGGGACCAACTTCATCGACGTGCTCGAGCGGTTCCTGGCCGACGACGCGACCAAGTCGATCATCATGATCGGCGAGATCGGCGGCAACGCCGAGGAAGAGGCCGCGCAGTTCCTCGCCGACGAGGCGAAACGCGGCCGGCGCAAGCCGGTGGTCGGCTTCATCGCCGGGCGCACCGCACCGCCGGGGCGCCGGATGGGCCACGCGGGCGCGATCGTCAGCGGCGGCCAGGGCGGCGCCGACGACAAGATCGCCGCGATGGAAGCCGCCGGCATCCGCGTCTCGCCTTCCCCGGCCGAACTCGGCACCACGCTCGACGCGCTGCTGAAGGAACTGGCGTGATAACTTCACCCTTCAACAGATTATCCCGCGTCCCCACGCAGGGCATTCACCAGAGTAATACTTTCGTGGGACCCAAGGCGGGGATCCAGTTGCAACGTCCGGCCTGGGTCCCCGCCTGCGCGGGGACGTGGTAGGTTCGAAACCGTTCGCGCGCGGCCGATGCGTCCAGCCTGGGTGTACATCATGGCAAGCCAGCGAAATGGAACGATCTATATCGGCGTGACGACCGATCTGCCACAGCGGGCGTTTCAGCATCGCGCCGGTCAAATCGCCGGGTTCACGCAACGATACGGCTGCAAGTTGCTGGTCTGGTTCGAGCGCTTCGAGAACCTCGTCGATGCCCGCACGTTCGAGCACCGGATGAAGAACTGGAACCGCGCGTGGAAGGTCAAACGCATCGAGGAGCGAAATCCGCAATGGCGCGACCTCTATCCGGAGTTGGCGAGCCATGTTTGACAGCTTGAGCGACTATCTTCGCGTCCCCGCGCAGGCGGGGACCCAGTTGCCGCCTTCGGACTCGGGCCCCCGCCTTCGCGGGGGCGCGCATGCTGTTTTTCGTAAGGCGTGCTGCCATGGGTAACGAAGCACACGATTTCCTTCCCGACGACCCCCAACCGGGCCCGTCGTGGGCGCGCCCGCCGTGGCGCACCGACGCGGACGAGCTCACGCAAGCGCTCGACCCGACCGCGATGCAGCTGGCGGTCAAGGCCGCCGCGGCCAAGCCCGGTGCGCCGACGGACCCCTTGGCGATCGAACAGGCGGCGGGGGATTCGATCCGCGCGATGCTGCTGGTGCGCACCTATCGGGTGCGCGGGCACCTCGGGGCCGATCTCGATCCGCTCGGCCTCGCCAAGCAGGAGCTGCCGGCCGATCTCGACCCCGCCTACCACGGGTTCACCGGTGCGGCGCTCGACCGCCAGGTCTACATGGGCGGCACGTTCGGGCTCGAGTGGACGACGGTGCGCGAGCTCGTCGAGGTGCTGAAGCGGAACTACTGCGGCAAGGTCGGTTACGAGTACATGCACATCGCCGACGTCGAGGAGCGGCGCTTCATCCAGGACCGGATCGAGGGCGGCGACAAGTCGATCGACTTCACCCCGGAAGGCAAGCAGGCGATCCTCGCGGCGGTGATCCGGGGCGAGCAGTACGAGAAGTTCCTGGGCCGCAAGTACGTCGGCCCCAAGCGTTTCGGGCTCGACGGCGGCGAGGCGATGATCCCCGCATTGGAGGCGGTGATCAAGTACGGCGGCAGCCGCGGGGTCAAGGAAATCGTCTACGGCATGGCGCACCGCGGGCGGCTGAACGTGCTCGCGAACGTGATGGCGAAGCCTTACCGCGTGATCTTCCACGAATTCTCCGGCGGGTCGGCCAACCCGGACGACGTGGGCGGTTCGGGGGACGTCAAGTATCACCTCGGCACCAGCACCGATCGCGAGTTCGGCGGCAGCAAAGTGCACATGAGCCTGGTGCCCAACCCCAGCCACCTCGAAACGGTGGATCCGATCGTGCTCGGCAAGGTGCGCGCGCAGCAAGCGTTCCGCGACGACATCGGCGTCGATGAGAACGGCAAGGGCAAGCACAAGCAGGTGCTCCCCGTGCTGATCCACGGGGACGCGGCGTTCGCCGGCCAGGGCATCGTCTGGGAGTGCTTCGGCTTTTCCGGCGTGCGCGGCTACAACACCGGCGGCTGCATCCACTTCGTCATCAACAACCAGATCGGCTTTACCACCAGCCCGCAGTTCGCCCGCTCCTCGCCCTATCCGTCCGACGTCGCCAAGGGGGTCCAGGCGCCGATCCTCCACGTCAACGGCGACGATCCCGAGGCGGTGACTTTCGCCTGCAAGCTGGCGATCGACTACCGCCAGACCTTCGGCCGCGACGTGGTGGTGGACATGTGGTGCTATCGCCGGTTCGGCCACAACGAGGGCGACGAGCCGAGCTTCACCCAGCCGCTGATGTACCAGCGCATCCGCCAGCATCCGCCGGTCAGCAAGCTCTATGCGGAACGGCTCACCCGGCAGGGCGTGATCGACGCGAACTGGGCCGCCGAAACCGAGATGCGCTTCACCCAGATCCTCGAGCAGGAGTTCGAAGGGGCGAAGAGCTACAAGGCCAACGAGGCCGACTGGTTCGCCGGCCGCTGGACCGGCCTCAGCAAGCCGGCCGACCCCGAAGGCGCCCGGCGCAACATCGAGACCGGCATCGACCGCAAGCTGTTCGACAGCCTCGGCCGGACGCTCACCACCGTTCCCGAAGGCTTGACGGTGCACAAGACGCTCGTGCGCGTGCTCGACGCCAAGCGCGAGATGTTCGCGAGCGGCCAGGGCTTCGACTGGGCGACCGCCGAGGCGCTCGCCTTCGGCAGCCTCGCCACCGAGGGATACAACGTGCGCCTGTCGGGCCAGGACTCGGGACGCGGCACGTTCAGCCAGCGGCACGCGGTATGGGTCGACCAGACCGACGAGCGCAAGTACGTCCCGCTCGCCACGCTGCCGCACGGCAAGTTCGAGGTGCACGACAGCCCGCTGTCCGAATACGGCGTGCTCGGCTTCGAATACGGCTACGCCAGCGCCGACCCCAAGACGCTGGTGCTGTGGGAGGCGCAGTTCGGCGATTTCGCCAACGGCGCGCAGATCGTGATCGATCAGTACGTCGCCGCCTCGGAAGCCACGTGGCTGCGCGCGAACGGCCTGGTGATGCTGCTGCCGCATGGATACGAGGGGCAGGGCCCCGAGCACTCGTCGGCCCGGCTCGAGCGGTTCCTGCAGCTCTGCGCGCAGGACAACATCCAGGTGTGCAACATCACCTCGCCGGCGAACTACTTCCACGTGCTGCGCCGGCAGATGCACCGCCCGTTCCGCAAGCCGCTCGTCATCATGACCCCCAAGAGCCTGCTGCGCCACCCGATGGCCAAGAGCGAGGCCAGCGAATTTCTGGGCGAGGCGCACTTCAAGCGCATCCTCTCCGACCGCAACGGCAGCGCCGACGGGGCGACGCGGCGGGTGATCCTGTGCTCGGGCAAAGTCGCCTACGACCTGATGGAAGCGCGCGACAGCGCCGGGATCGACGACACGCAGATCATCCGGCTTGAGCAGCTCTACCCGTTCCCCGGCGAGCCGCTGGCCAGGCGCTTTGCCGCGATGCCCCGCCTCGAGGAAGTGGTCTGGTGCCAGGAGGAGCCGCGCAACAACGGCGCGTGGTTCTTCGTCGAGAGCCTGATCGAGGAAGCGCTGATCGCGGCCGAGCGCGGCGTCACCCGCCCCCGCTATGCCGGCCGGCTCGCCAGCGCCTCGCCCGCCACCGGGCTCGCCAAGCGCCACGAGGCCGAACAGGGCGCGCTGATCGGCAGTGCGCTGGGGCTGTCGGTCCGCTCCGAAATCCGCCGCAGGAAGAAAGCCTGATGTCCACCGAAGTGAAAGTCCCTACGCTGGGCGAATCGGTCGCCGAGGCGACGATCGGCGAATGGCTCAAGAAGCCTGGCGAGCCGGTCGCGGTCGATGAGCCGATCGCCAGCCTCGAAACCGACAAGGTCGCGGTCGAGGTGCCTTCCCCGGTCGCCGGGGTGATGGGGGCGTACTCGGTCGAGGTGGGCGATACGGTCTCGGTGGGCGCGGTGATCGCGACGATCGAGGACGACGTGGCGCCGGGAGAGTCCACGCAGGTCGCGCCGCGCGAGGAAGCCCCGCCGAAGGAGCTTGCGGCCGCGCCCTCGCCTGCGCCGAGCGCACAGCCCGCCGCGGCCAAGGAAGCGCCCGCCGACGCGTCGCAGACGCTGAGCCCGGCGGTGCGGCGCGCGGTGCTCGAACACGGGGTGGACCCGAGCAGCATCAAGGGCAGCGGGCGCGACGGCCGGCTGACCAAGGAAGACGTGCTGGCGGCGGCGGCGAAGCGTCCTTCGACAAGCTCAGGACGAGCGGACATCGTGGCTTCTCCGACATCCGCTCAGCCTGAACCTGACAAAGGCCACGCGCCCACGCCCGCACCAGCAGGCGAGCGCCGCGAGGAGCGGGTCAAGATGACCCGCATGCGCCAGACGATCGCCAAGCGCCTCAAGAGCGCGCAGGAAACCGCCGCGCTACTGACCACCTTCAACGACGTCGACATGAGCGCGGTGATGGAGGCGCGCGAGCGGTTCAAGGACACGTTCGCCAAGAAGCACGACATCAAATTGGGCTTCATGTCGTTCTTCGCCAAGGCCGCGTGCCTGGCGCTGAAGGACATCCCGGCGGTCAACGCGCAGATCGACGGCGAGGAGATCGTCTACTTCGACTACGTCGATATCTCGGTCGCAGTCAGCGCGCCCAATGGCCTGGTGGTCCCGGTGGTGCGCGACGCCGACAAGAAGTCGTTCGCGCAGATCGAGAAGGACATCGCCGATTTCGGCAAGCGCGCCAAGGACGGCACGCTGACGATGGAGGACATGAAGGGCGGGACCTTCACCATCTCCAACGGCGGCGTGTTCGGCGGGCTCATGTCGACCCCGATCATCAACCCACCGCAATCGGCGGTGCTCGGCCTCCACCGGATCGAGGATCGGCCGGTGGTGCGCGACGGCGAGATCGTGATCCGCCCGATGATGTACCTCGCGCTGTCCTACGACCACCGCCTGATCGACGGGCGCGAGGCGGTGACCGCGCTAAAGACGATCAAGGAAGCGATCGAGGATCCGATGCGGATGCTGATCGATCTGTGAAGGTTCGCACCCGCCCTCCGTCATCCCCGCGCAGGCGGGGATCCATCGTCTGCCCTCCGGAGCTGGATCCCCGCCTCCGCGGGGATGACGGAGGGCGGGTGCGAACCTTCACAGATCGATCAGCATCCGC
>JBGSBH010000077.1:0-9637 GCA_041730635.1 Cypionkella sp. | reverse complement strand
GCGCGATCGTGCCGGTCACCACGGCACCGGCGCCGACGATCGCGCCCGCGCCGACCACCACCCCCGGCAGCAGGATCGCGCCCGCCCCGATCCAGGCATCCTCCTCGATCACGACCTTGTCGGCGACAATCAGCTCCGCCTTCACGTACGGATGGTCCTTGAGCAGCGAATTGTTGGGTCCGGCGTCGGCGACGATGGTCACATTGGGAGAGATCGACGCCCGCGGCCCGATCGACACCAGCTCGAGATAGGAATCGGAGATCTGGAGGTTGGCGTTGATCACCGCACCCTCTCCGATCCGCACGCCGGTCGCGCGGAAGAATCGCTTGCGCAACCGGTTGTCCGGATGCTGCGCTCCGAGCCAGCGGATCAGCTTGCGCGGCAGCCGGGCGATCATCGCGTCGACTTCCGCCGGGCCTAGTTCGGCATAGTCCCACATCAACCGCGACATGGTCGAGCTGATTGGCTCAGCCATCGTGCGCCTCCATCTGCTCGCTGGCGAGCGCGGAATAGGGCACGGCGAAGAAATCCGGGTAGGCCGCGCCGAGTTCGCGCCGGGTCAGCCGGGTCACGTCGCCGTTCTCCGGGTAGAGCCAGATGTGATATTCGTACTCCTTGTCGATCGTGCCCCAGCGCGATTTGAAACGATAGACCCCGTCCTGGGACAGCCAGGTGCCGCCCCAGTTCCAGCAATCGCTCCCGTTGTGGATGACCGATTCGACCATCGCGTGGTGGATGAGCGCGCTGAGGGGCTGGTTCGAGCGATGATCGGCATCGCTCACGGGAACGAAATACTCGGCGTAGTTGCGGTAATAGAGGACCAGCACCATCGCGGCGATCGCGCCGGCAGAAGTCTCGGCCACGAACAGGCGAAAATCGCTGCCCTCGTCGAAAGCGGATTGCACGGCGGCGAAGAAGCCCGGCCCTTTGAACTTGCCGCCGATTGCCCGCATCCCCTCCTCGTGCATCCGCGCGAGCGCGGCGAACATCGCCGGGGACCCGTCGTCGCGCATCACATAGCCGGCTTTCAGCCCCTTGCGGACCATGTTGCGCGTCTTTTGATGATATTGGCCGAACAGCCTGTCGGCCACCTCCTCCGGCTCGCCGCGCGGGGGCAGCGGCGAGAATTGCCCGATCCGGCGATCGGTCAGGTCCGGCGCCGGCTCGGGCGGAACCGACGCGCTTCCCAGCGGATTGCCGACGACCGTCGCGGCGATCGCGCCGCCCGCTCGGTTGCGCTCGTGGAACGCGCGGTACAGCCCGGCTAGGGCTTCGCGCGAGGCCTCTGGCGACGACAGGATCCCGCCATGGCTGCCGTAGAACGGAAGCGAGTTCACCACCGCGCCGTGCACCGGATGGTCGAGTGCGAACGTGGGAAGCGCCGCGACCGGGCGGGAGCCTTCGAGCGCCACCAGATACTCGCACCGCGCTGCCGGCATGAGCTGCTTGAGGAAGCGACCATATTTGAGACTGTGGTAGAGCAGCGCCCCCCGGTCGGCCTCGACGACCACGGCGTAGGGGCCATCGCCCGACAGGTCGTCGACGACGATCTCAGGCGACACCATCGTACTCCGCCAGCGCCCGTGCGATCAGGCCGACCTCGTGGTCGGTGAGCGCCGGATAGAACGGCACCGAGGCATTGCGCGCGAACAGCGCGCAGGCGCCAGGGAAGCGATCGTCCGGCAGCCCGTGCCGGCGATGGAGCAGAGCATCGACGCCCCGCCGCAAGTGGATGCCGCGATCGGCGAAGTGGCGGGTCGCAGCCTCGAACGGGGCGCTGTCTCGCAGCTCGAACGTGTAGCGAAACAGAGCGCCGCCCGCCGGTCCACGGCTTCCTCCGCCGCGCCCGCCGAGCGCCGCGTCGTAGGTCCGCCGGATCTCGGCGCGTCGGCCGAGCATGCTGTCGTAGCGGGACAGTTGCGCGAGCCCCAGCGCAGCCTGCAGGTCGCTGAGCCGGGGACACAGCGCCAGCTCCTCGCCGGCCGGTTCGGGCAGGAGATCGCCCGCGGCACAGACGATCATCCCGCCTTCGCCGGTGGTGAGGCACTTGGTCGCGTGAAACGAATAGATGCCGATATCCCCCAGGGTGCCCGCGGTACCCTCCGGGAAGGCGAACCCGAAGGCCTGGCAGGCGTCCTCGATCACCGGAACGTTCAGGGCGCGCAGCGGGCCGATGGCGCAGGGCCGCCCGAGCGAATGCACGGCGATTATCGCCCGTGTCCGCGGGGTGATCGCCGCGGCGGCGGTCTCGGCCGTGATCGTGCCCGTGCGATCGACGTCGGCAAACCGCGGCGCCGCGCCCACCGCGCGCACCGCCAGTTCGACGTCGACGCACACGTAAGTCGGCAGCACGACATCGTCGCCGGACCCGATGCCGAGGCCGCGCAACGCCGCTGCGATGGCCGACGTTCCGTCGGGCGCCGATCGGGCATGAGCGGCTCCGACATGGGCCTTCACCTCGTCCTCGAACGAGGCAGCGAGCGCGCCCGATGCGATCTGCCCCTCGGCCAATCGGCGCTCGACCGCTTGGCGGTCCGCAGCGGTGATCCACGGAGCGGAGTGAGCGATCACAGAACCTGCTCGAGATATTCGTTCACGTTGAGCAGCGACCAGATCAGCAGGCGGCGGTTGGCCTTTCCGGCCAGGTGATCGCCGACCAGATCGTGCACCGTCGCCCGATCGAGCACGTCGAACAGCCGCGCGTCGCTGCCGCACAACTTGCGGCGGACGAAGTCGATGCTCTCCCCCCGGAACCAGCTTGCATCGGGCGAGGAAAAGCCCTGCTTCTCCCCCTTGACGATGTCGTCGGGGATGTACTGGCCCATCATGTCCCGCAGAATCTGCTTGCCGTCGTTGGTCTTGCGGAAATAGGCCGACTGCTTGTCACCGGCGATGTTCTCGTCGACCCGGACCACCTCGCGCAGCTTGTTGAGCTTGAGCGAAACCGGGCAGCGCATGGCGAAATCGACCAGGTCGTTGTCCATGAACGGCACCCGCGATTCGAGGCTGTGCGCCATCGACAGCTTATCCTCGACGATGAACAAGCCGTGCAGAAAAGTCTTTGCTTCGAAATACAGCGAGTGGTTGATGTAGTCCTCGGGCGTCGACAGCTCGTTGTCGTGCGTGTCGAAGACGCCGCGGAAGATCTGCCGGGGGTCGACCGTACGGCCGCTTTGCCCGGTGGGCGCGAACAGCCGGTCGCGGCTGTCGTGATCGAGCAGGCGCTGCCAGTAATCGTAGTACTGATCGACGTAGTGATCGAAATCGCGGTTCACCGCAGCCCGGTAATAGCGCCACGGGTATCCGCCGAACAGCTCGTCACCGCCTGCGCCCGAAAGCACCACCTTCACGAAGCGGCTGGCCAGCAGCGCGGCGTAATAATTGGGGTAGGATTGCCCGACCCGAGGTTCTTCGAGATGCCAGGCGAGCGAGGCGAGCGAGCGTTCCATGTCGCCCGCTTTCAGGACCATTTCATAATGCTCGGTCTTGAAGCGGGCGCTCATCGCTTCGGCCTTGGCGCGCTCGTCGAAGGCGAGCTCGATCCCCGACGCCGAGCTGAGGTCGAAGCCGCAGGTGAAGGTCTTGAGGTTGGGGGTGCTCTGCGCGGCGACCGCGGTTATCGAGCCTGAGTCCATCCCGCCCGACAGGTAACTGCCGATTTCGACGTCGCTGACCAGCTGGCGCTGAACCGCCTGGGCAAAGAGCCGGTCGAGCTCCTCGCGATACTCGCGCGGATCGGCCGCGTCGTCGGGCTCGGCGAAATGATAATCCCAATAGCGGGTGAGCTTCAACCCGGCGCCGGGCTCGCGCAAATCGAGCTCGGCGTAGTGGCCCCCCGGCAGCAGCTCGATCCCCTCGATCAGCGTGCGATCGGTGAACAGGTTCTGGAACGTGAAATATTCGTAGAGCGCCGCGCTATCGAGCTTCCGGGCGAACGCCGGATCGGCGAGGATCGCCTTCTGCTCCGACGCATAATAGAACCGCTTTCCCTGGCGCGCGATGTACAGCGGCTTGATGCCGTAACGATCGCGCGCGAGCAGCAGGCGGCGCTCCTGCCGGTCCCACAGGCCGAGCGCGAACATTCCGTTGAACCGGGCGACCGCTGCCGGGCCCCAGTGCTGCAGCGCCACCAGCGCGACCTCGGTATCGCTTTCCGAGCGGAACCAGTAGCCGGCCCTTTCGAGCTCGACGCGCAGCTCGCGGTAGTTGTAGATTTCGCCGTTGAAGTTCAGCACGAAGCGGTGCTCGACGCTGACCATCGGCTGCGCTGCCGCTTCGGACAGATCGATGATCTTCAGCCGGCGGTGCCCGAAGCCGACCGGGCCTTGCGCCCACAGGCCGCACGCGTCCGGCCCGCGGTGCACGAGAGCGTCGCGCATCCGGGTCAGCAGCTCGCGCTCCACCGCGACTCCGTCGAGGCGCACCAGGCCGACGATTCCGCACATCAGTCGGGGCCCTTGCGCACCTGCTCGATGAC
Source organism: Cypionkella sp. (assembly GCA_041730635.1). Taxonomy (GTDB): domain Bacteria; phylum Pseudomonadota; class Alphaproteobacteria; order Sphingomonadales; family Sphingomonadaceae; genus Tsuneonella. Next base: position 5,160 of record JBGSBH010000077.1, on the reverse strand, counting down.
GTGATCCTGCTCTTCCGGCGCCATCCCGTGAAACAGCGGCAGCGAGATCGAGCAGTCGTTGGCGGCGAACGCGCGCGGGAAATCGGTTTCCGTCAGCCCGTACTTGTCGCGGTAATAGGTCAGCATGTGCACCGAATGGGTCGCCGGGCGGGTCGAGATACCCGCCTGCTGCAGCCGCTCCATCCAGGCGTTGCGCTTCTCGTTGACCGCTTTCACGCCCAGACGATCGATGTCCGCCGGCATGAACAGGCACGGGTAGCTCTGATAGCCGTGCTCGCATCCCTCGGCGACCACCGGGGTGCGCAGCCAGTCAAGGCCGGCGAAGGCCTGATCGTACCGCGCGGCCAGCCGCCGGCGCTCGGCGACGATCGCGTCGGCGCGGTCCATCTGTGCCGACCCGAGCGCCGCCTGGAAATCGGTCATCCGCTGGTTGTAACCCGCCAGCGGGTGATCGGCGAGCAGATAGGGACGCGCGCCGAGGTGGCGCTGCAGGTCCGACATCGCCGCTCCATGGTCGCGCAGACGGCGGACGCGCTCGGCCAGCTCGTCGTCCTCCAGCGTCACCATGCCGCCTTCGCCGGTGGTGATCGCCTTGCGTGGGTGAAAGCTGAAGGCGCCGGCGTCGCCGAGGGTGCCGACATGCCGGCCGTGATAGGTCGCGCCAAAACCGCACGCCGCGTCTTCCAGCACCCACAGCCCGCGCCGCCGAGCGATCTCGTTCACCGCGTTCATGTTGGCGGCCAGGCCGAACAAATGCACCGGAATGATGCCGACAGTCCGCTCGGTAATCAGTTGCTCGATCTGCGCCGGATCGATGTTGAAGGTGTCGAGATCGATGTCGCAGAACACCGTCCGCGCCTGCTGATGCTCGACGATGTTGGCCGTGGCGATCCAGGTGAACGCCGGAACGATGACCTCGTCGCCGGGTCCGAGGCCCAGCGCGACCGCGGCGAGGTGCAGCCCGGTGGTGCAGCTGGTCACTGCCGCCGCGTGCTTCGCTCCGGTGAAGCGCGCCCACTTGTCCTCGAACTCGCGGACCTTGGGCCCCTGCACGAGCCAGCCGCTGCGCAGCGGCTCGAGAACGCTCTCGATCTCATGCGATTCGAGCGCGGTGCGCGCGATCGGCACGTTCATCGCGGCGGTTCCGGTCATGCCGCGAGCCCCACGGCGCGGCGGCGATCGGCGACTTCCTCCTTGTGCGATGCGCGCCAGTCGATCAGCCGACGCAGGCCCTCGTCGAGGTCGATCGAGGCGGTGTACCCGATCTCCTCGCTGGCCTTCCTGGGGGAGCCGATGCGGTTTCTCACCAGCGTCGCCTGGCTGCGCGGCGCGTAGACGATTTCCTGGTTGCAGCCGGTCAGGTTGAGCAACTTCTCGGCGAGCTCCCTAAGGCTCGTGCGCACGCCGGTGCCGACGTTGTAGAATTCGTCCCTGGCGTCCGCGCTCATCGCGCACACGTTGGCGCGCGCGCAGTCTTCGACGGCGACGAAATCGAACGCCTCGGAACCGTCGCCCATGATCGTCGGCGCTTCGCCGCGGTCGATCGCGTCGAGCATCTTCATGATCACCGCGATGTACGCGCCGTGATAATCCTGCCGCGGGCCGTACACGTTCATGTACCGCAGGCCGACGTAATCCAGGCCGTAGCGGTGGTGATAGGCGCGCAGCATCGCCTCGCCGCAGATCTTGGTCGCGCCGTAGAAGTTCTGGTTATTGAACGGATGATCCTCTTCCATCGGATCGGTCACCGCGTCACCGTAGACCGACGCCGAGGAGGAATAGACCAGCCGCTTGACCCCGTTGCGCACGCACGCGTCCATCACGTTGAACGTGCCGCCGACGTTAACGTTGAATGCCGAGCGCGGGAAATCGTGGCACTGCAGGAGCCACAGCGCGGCGAAGTGGAACACGCCGTCGATCCCCTGCATCGCGGCGTCGAGGATATCGGTGTGGAGGATGTCCCCGCCGATCTCGAAGATCTTGACCCGGTCGTCGCGCAGCGCGGCGGCGAGGTTCTCCTGCCGCCCGCGCGCGAAGTTGTCGTACACCACGACCTGGCCGACATCCTGCTCGAGCAGCTTGTCGACCGTATGCGAGCCGATCAGTCCCGCCCCGCCGATCACCAGCAGCTTCTTGCCTCTGATATCCATTTCAAATCGTTCCTTTTGGGGCGTCCGGCAATCGGCCGCCCGCACTAAGAGATCAGCAAGCCTTTGCAAGCGCGTCGACCACGCTGTCGATCGCCTCTTCGGTCAGGTAGGGATGCATCGGCAGGCTCAGGACCGTGCGGGCGGCTTCGTCGCTGGCGGGCAGGTGGGCAGACGGGTCGGCCACCGCCGGCTGCGCCGCCAGCGGCACCGGATAATGCACGACCGTCGGCACGCCGGCGGCCGCCAGGCTTTGCTGCACGCGATCGCGGTGCTCGACCCGCACCGTGTACTGGGCCCAGGCGCTGAAGTTGTGCGGCGCCACCCGCGGCGTGGTCCGAATGCCTGCCGCGCCCAGCTTCGCGGTGTACGAGCGGGCCGCAGCGTCTCGCCGGGCGAGCTCGTCGTCGAGGATCGCCAGCTTGGGCAGCAGGATCGCGGCCTGCAGCGTATCGAGCCGGCTGTTCACGCCCACGCGGACGTGATGATAGCGCCGCTCCTGCCCGTGGCGGGCGATCTGGCGCAGCCGCACCGCCAGTTCCTCGTCCGACGTGAACATGGCGCCGCCGTCGCCATAACAACCGAGGGGCTTGGACGGAAAGAAGCTGGTGCAGGCGATCGTCGTGAGGTTGCCCGAACGGCGCCCCTTGTAGCGCGCGCCAAAGCTCTGCGCGGCATCTTCGATCACCGCGATCCCTGCCTCGGCCGCGATCCGGTTGATTGCGTCGTAATCGGCGCATTGCCCATAGAGCGAGACCGGAATGATCGCCTTGGTGCGCGGGGTGATCGCACCGGCAAGCCGCGCCGGGTCCATGGTGTAGAGCAACGGGTCGATATCGACGAAGACCGACCTGGCTCCGAGCACTGCGGCGGCTTCGGCGGTCGCAATGTAGCTGAAGCTCGGGGTGATCACCTCGTCACCCGGACCGACCCCGAGCGCCATCAGGGCGATCTGCAGCGCATCGGTGCCATTGGCGCAGGTGATGCAGTGCGCGGCGCCGGTGTAGTCGGCCAGCCGGGCCTCGAGCTCGTCTACCTCGGGGCCGAGGATGTATTGCCCGTGCGCCAGGACGCCGGCGATGCCGGCATCGATCTGCTCGCGCAGACGCGCCTGCTGCGCCGCCAGGTCGACGAAAGGCATCGTCATGCGGGGTCGGCCTCGCGCGTCACGGTCGCTCCCGCCAGGCGATAACGGGCGCCGGTATGGGGGCACACCGCCTCGCCTTGGCCTTCGCGCGGCAGGTCGAGTCGTTCGCCATATTCGCTCATCCAACCGATGCGCCGCGCGGGCACCCCCGCCATCAGCGCGTAGTCGGGCACGTCGGCGGTCACCACCGCGCCGGCCGCGACGAATGCGAACCGGCCCACGGTGACCCCACACACCACCGTGCAGTTGGCCCCCAGGGTGGCGCCGCGGCGCACCAGCGTGTCGCGATACTCGTCCTTGCGCTCGATCAGGGCGCGCGGGTTGTACACGTTGGTGAAGACCATGCTCGGCCCGCAGAACACGCCTTCTTCGAGGGTGACGTTGTCGTACACCGATACGTTGTTCTGGATCTTGCAGCGATCGCCGATCGTCACCCGGTTGCCGACGAACACACCCTGGCCCAGCGAGACGCCGGCGCCGATGCGGGCGCCCGAACAGACATGGGCGAAGTGCCACACCCGGCTCCCGGGGCCGATCGCCGCGCCTTCATCGACGATCGCGCTGGGATGAACGAAGACCTCGTTCATCGGTGGAGCGCGGGATGCGCCTCGCCGTCGCCCGGGCGGCGCGGATCGGCCGAGCGGATCGCGGCCACCGCTTCGATCGCCTGCCGGTTCTCCTCCAGGCCGAACCCGCGACCGGCGAGGATTTCCTCGTAGCTGCGGGTATGCAGGTCGGTGAAGCCGCCCGAGAACTCGATCTCCCGGCCATCGACCGTGATCGAGCGGAAAGTGCGCTGACCGCGGGCACGCTCCGCCGCGGGGACATCGTCGAGTTCGAGCGACATGAACCAGCGAACCCGCGCCCGGTCGTACTCGAGGAAGCCGGCGGAGCGCGAGGGTTCCTTCAAGAACACCCGATTGTCCTGCAGGCGGCCGAACAGGAAATGCAGCATGTCGAAGAAATGCACGCCGATGTTGGTCGCGATCCCGCCCGACTTGCGCTCGTCGCCCTTCCAGCTCTGGTGATACCAGCGCCCGCGCGAAGTTACGTACATCAGGTCGACTTCGGCCTTGGTCCGGTCCGCCCGGGCGAGCGCCGCCTCGCGCAGCGCGACGATCGCGGGATGGAGGCGCAACTGCAGGATGGTGTGGATCCGCTTGCCGGTATCCGCCTCGATCTCGGCCAGCCCGTCGATGTTCCACGGGTTGAGCACCAGCGGCTTCTCGCAGATCGCATCGCAGCCGGATCTCAGCGCGAAGCGGGCGTGCGAATCGTGGAGGTAGTTGGGCGAGCAGATCGAGACGAATTCGATCGGCCGGCCGGCGGGATCGCGGCGCTGCTTGTCGATGTGGCGATCGAACCGCTCGAACTCGGTGAAAAAGTCGGCATCGGGGAAGAAGCTGTCGATGATCCCCACCGAATCGTTGGGGTCGAGCGCGGCCGACACCACGTTACCGGTGTCGCGGATGGCGGCCATGTGGCGCGGCGCGATATAGCCGGCGGCGCCGATCAGCGCGAAGTGCCGCGGAGCCGCGCCCGCCGGAGCCGGGCCGCTCACAGCCGCAAGTCCGCCGCGCCCATCGGCAGCGCATACTTGAGATCGTAGAGCACGTGCTCCGGCTTGCCGAACGCGCGGATCGCCTCGGAGCCCTGTTCGATGAACTGCCGGTGCGAGACCGCAAGGACGATCGCGTCGTATTGGCCCGGCCGCGGCTGGTCGACGATCTCGATACCGTATTCGTGCCGGGCCTCGGCGGCGTCCGCCTGGGGATCGTGGACATCGACCACCGCCCCGTAATCCTCGAGCTCGCGGATGACGTCGACCACCTTGGTATTGCGCAGGTCCGGGCAGTTCTCCTTGAA
>JBGSBH010000076.1:0-9730 GCA_041730635.1 Cypionkella sp. | reverse complement strand
GCTGGAACTTTAGTTGCATCCTTGACTTGGGCAAAGGATGTAATTGGTTTACAAGCTGCAGGAGTGCTTGCCTCTATGCCCGTTATCTTGTCAGTGTTGGCCCCAATGACTTCGCACACTTACGGTCCCTCTGCGGTGTCTGATTTATGCTCGGCCGCCAGCGTCAGCCGGCGCGAGGCGGTGAAATCGAGCGCCTTGGGGTTGCCCACCACTTCGCCGATCACCGCCGCGAGATCGCGGCAGCGCAGCCCTTCCTCGAGCGCGAACAGCGCGTCTTCGCAGGTCTGGGCGACGGCGTGGATCAGCCGGTGGCGCAGCGCCTGCGGCAGCCCGGGGCGGTAGGGCCGCCCGCCGAGCCTGAGCGCGGCCCGATCCTGCACCCACAACAGCGCGCGCCCGTCGTCTGCCGCCAGCGTATCGAGCGCGAGCGCCAGCGCCGCGCCCGCTCCGCTCGCCTCGCGCCCCTCGGCAAACACCTCGCTATGGTGCGGGCGCTGCCCCTCCCCCGCCAGCCCCGGCCGCCAATGCGGCGCAGAGGCCGTCAGCCCGGCGAGCGCGGAGGCCCGCAGGAGCGTGTTCGGGGAATCGGACATGGCAGGGAATCGACTCATTCGTTCCCTTTATGTTCCAGCGCCGGCGGATTCGCAATCGGCGGAACCAGCGCTCCCGCGCCCCGTTCCGTTTCGCGAAGGAGACCTGACATGCATCATGGCAAGCCGGCCGCCGATCCCGAGGCGCTCAAGCAGAAATTCTGGCTCGCGCTGGCGGATTCCCCCTACCTGTTCCTCCAGCGCAGCGGCGAGAGCGACACCGCGGTCCCGATGAGCCCCCAGCTCGACAAGGACGCCAACAGCGCGATCTGGTTCTTCACCCACAAGAACAGCAGCTTCGCCGCGCTCGGCCCGGCCACCGCCACCTTCGCCGGGAAGGGTCACGACATGTTCGCCCGCTTCAACGGAACGCTCACCGTCGAGACCAGCCAGGAACGCTTCGACCAGTTCTGGAACAACTTCGTCGAGGCCTGGTACGACGAGGGCAGGAACGACCCCGACCTGCTGTTCCTGCGCATGGACCTCGGCACCGCCGAGATCTGGGACAGCGACCTGGGCCTGCTCAACACCGCCAAGATGGCGCTCGGCATGTACGTCGAACCCGAGGCCGAGGAGCGCCACGTCAAGGAAACCGCGCTCTAATCGCAGCCAAAAGAAAAGGGCCGCTCCTCTCGCGAGGGGCGGCCCTTTCGCTTGCCCGGCCGATGCCTCAGGCGTCTTGCCCGCCCGGCGTCGGCGCCCCCGGCAGCGGCGGCACCGGCTGCGGCGGGATACCCGGATCGTCCTCGTGCACATCGACGATGCCGCGCCCGACATGGCTGCGGCTCCGGCTGTAGCCGAAGTACACGATCAGTCCGACGATCGCCCAGACCGCGAACAGCGTCAGCGTGTAGCCCGACAGGCTGAAGAACAGGTAGAGACAGCCCGCGATCGCCAGCGGCGCGACGATCGCCACCGCCGGGGTGCGGAAGGGCCGCGCCCGGCCCGGATCGCTTCGCCGCAGCATGAGCACGGCGAACGCCACCATCGCGAAGGCGAACAGCGTGCCCGAATTGGAGATGTCGGCGAGAGCCCCGACGGGGAACAGCGCCGCGAACAGCGCGACGAAGATCCCGGTGATGATCGTCACCACGTGGGGGGTGCGATACTTGGGATGAATCTTGCTCAAGGCCTCGGGCAGGAGGCCGTCCCGGCTCATCACGAAGAAGATGCGGGTCTGGCCGAACATCATCATCAGCACGACCGACGGCAGCGCGAGGCCGGCGGCGAGGCCGACGAGGTTGCCGATCTGCTGCCATCCGATCTCCCGCAGCGTCCAGGCGAGCGCTTCCTTCGAGCAGACGACCACTTCCTGGGCCTGCGCGGCGCACGCGGCGGTAAGCTCGGTGCTGCCCGCCGGGATGCCGTTGCCTTGCGCGTCGAACAGCGGCTGCGCGCCCACCGTTCCGATCACCCCGGCGGCGACCAGCAGATAGAAGACCGTGCAGATCGCGAGGCTGCCGATCAGACCGATCGGCATGTTGCGCTGCGGGTTCTTGGTTTCCTCCGCCGCCGTCGAAACCGCGTCGAACCCGACATAGGCGAAGAAGATCGATGCGGCCGCGGCCGAGATGCCGGCGAATCCGAGCGGCGCGAACGGCTCGAAATTCTCGGCGTTCATCACCGGCAATGCGAGCACGATGAAAAGCGTCAGCGCGGCGACCTTCACCGCGACGAGCACGGCGTTGACCATCGCGCTCTCGCGCGTGCCGATCACCAGCAGCCAGGTGACCAGCAGGGCGATCAGGAACGCCGGGACGTTCATGATCCCGCCGTCGATCGGGCCGAGCGTCCACGCCGCCGGCAAGTCTATCCCGAGGAATTCCCGCAACAGCCCGACGAAGTAGCCCGACCAGCCGACCGACACGGCCCCGGCCGCGACGGTGTATTCGAGGATCAGCGCCCAGCCCACCATCCAGGCCAGCAACTCGCCCATCACCGCGTAGCTGTAGGTGTAGGCGGAACCCGAAACGGGCACCATCGAGGCCATCTCGGCATAGCACAGCGCTGCCACCGCGCAGACCGCGCCGGCGATGATGAAGCTGATCATCATCCCCGGGCCGGCTTTCTGCGCCGCCTCCGCGGTCAGGACGAAGATGCCCGTCCCGATGATCGCCCCGACACCGAGCATGGTGAGCTGGAATGCGCCCAGCGAGCGGTGCAGCGACTTCTTCTCCGCCGTCGCCAAAATGGCGTCGAGCGGCTTGACGCGGTCGAGCAACATAGGACCCGTATCCTCTTTCAGGCGGCCGTGGGCGGCCTGCCTCCCTCAATGGCGCGCGAAGCTAGCGCCGCGCACCGGCAAGGCAAGCCGTAATGTCCGGGCTTTCCCCGGCCCGTTGCCGCCGCTAGAGCGCCCGCCGATGTCCACCACCTTCCAGCTCGACACGTCGACCAGCCGCGCGCATCCCACGCCGCAGCCGATGCGGCGGCTGACGATTCCGGCGATCCGCCGGCGCAAGGTGGACGGGGTGACCGCCGAGCCGATCGTGATGCTGACCGCGTACACCGCCCGGCAGGCGCAACTGCTCGATGCGCATTGCGACCTGCTGCTGGTCGGGGATTCGCTCGGGCAGGTGATCTACGGGCTCGATTCGAGCGTGCCGGTGACGCTCGAGATGATGATCGCGCACGGCGCCGCGGTGGTGCGCGGCAGCTATCACGCCGCGGTGCTGGTGGACCTGCCGTTCGGCACCTACGAAGCCTCGCCCGAGGCGGCGTTCGCTACCGCTGCCCGCGTGCTCAAGGAGACCGGGGCCGCCGGCGTGAAGCTCGAAGGCGGCGCGGCGATGGCCGGGACGGTCGCCTTCCTCACCGCCCGCGGCATTCCGGTGATGGGCCACGTCGGGCTCACTCCGCAGGCGGTCAACGTGCTCGGCGGCTACAACGCCCGCGGGCGCAGCGAAGCCGAAGCAGCCAAGATCGTCGGCGATGCCCGCGCGCTCGACGAGGCCGGCGCGTTCGCCATCGTGGTCGAGGGGGTGGTCGAGCCGATCGCGGTCGCGGTCACCCGCGCGGTAAGCTGCCCGACCATCGGCATCGGCGGCTCGGTCGAGTGTGACGGCCAGGTGCTGGTCACCGAAGACATGCTGGGCATGTTCGAGCGCGTGCCGCGGTTCGTGAAGCGTTACGAGGATCTCGCGGGCGTGATCTCCAAGGCCGCCGAAACTTACGCCGCCGAAGTGCGCTCGCGGGCCTTCCCGACGCCCGACCAGACCTACCAGCCCAAGTAAGGCCCCCACTCACGTATGGACACGATCAAGCGCTTCTACGGGTTTTCGCTCGTCTTCACTGCCATCTGCCTCGGCCTCGGCGCGTGGTACGGGCTCGAGAGCACCGGCTCGATCATCGGCATGGCGCAGCTGTTGTGGATCATCGTGGTGCTGTCGATCCTCGAGATCTCGCTCAGCTTCGACAACGCGGTGGTCAACGCCTCGGTGCTGAAGGACATGGACCGGGTGTGGCAGCGGCGCTTCCTCACCTGGGGCATCCTGTTCGCGGTGTTCGGCATGCGCATCGTCTTCCCGCTGGCGATCGTCGCCATCGCCGCGGGGATCGGTCCGCTCGACACCATTCGCCTATCGCTCAACGACCCCCAGGAGTACGAACGGCTCGTCTCCAGCGCGCACGTCGGCATCGCCGGCTTCGGCGGTGCCTTTCTCGCCATGGTCGGCCTCAAGTTCTTCTTCGACGGCGAGAAGGACGTACACTGGATCGAATCGGTCGAGCGCTTCCTCGGCCGCTTCGCCGCGCTGCCCGCGGCCGAGATCGGCCTGCTCCTGCTGGCGATCTGGGGCATTTCGCTGGCGCTGCCGGAGGAGGAGGCGCTGACTTTCGTCGTCGCTGGCATCCTCGGCCTGGTCACTTTCATCGCGGTGGAGGGGATCAGCACGCTGCTCGAGCTGCACGAGGAAAAGCAGCAGCTCGCCGGTGCCGCGGTGCGCAGCGGATTGGGCGGGTTTCTCTACCTCAACATCCTCGACGCGAGCTTCTCGTTCGACGGGGTGATCGGCGCGTTCGCCTTGTCGAACAACATGATCGTGATCGCGCTGGGGCTGTCGATCGGCGCGTTGTTCGTGCGTTCGATGACCATCCATCTGGTCGAGAAGGGCACGCTCGCGCAGTACCGCTATCTCGAGCACGGCGCGTTCTGGGCGATCATCGTGTTGGGCGCGATCATGTTGCTGTCGGCCCGATGGCATATCCCCGAGACGATCACCGGCCTGCTCGGGGCGATCCTCATCGGGCTGTCGCTGTGGTGGTCGGTCCGCTTCAACCGGCGCCATCCGGAAGCGGTCGAGGAGGCCGTGCGAGGCGACTAGCGAGCGGCGCGCTGACCACCAGCTGCAGCAGGTGATAGACGAGCAGCGGCAGCAGCACCATTCCGGCAACCGGCGGCGGAAACAGCACCGCGGCGAGCGGCGCGCCCATCGCCACGCTCTTGTGCGCGCCGGCGAACAGGAACGCGATGCGATCCGGCCGCTCGAGCCCGAGCGCGCCCGCCAGCGCCCACGCACCGGCGAAGGCGAAGGCGAGCAGCATCGACACGGCCACCAGCAGTACCAGCCAGTCTGCCGGCGTCACCGCCCGACACAGCCCCTGCTCGACCGCAGCGGAGAACGCCACATAGACGGCGATCGCGATCGACAGCCGGTCGAGCGTGGTGACGAAGTCGCGGTGCGCCCCGACCCAGCGCGACAGCGGCCGCTGCATGAGCTGCCCCAGGGCGAACGGCAGGATCAGGATGACGACGACCTTCGCCAACCCGCTCGCCCCCATCGCCCCCGCCCCGCCGCCACCGAGCGCGGCGAACAGCGGCGCGCTGGCAAACACCCCGAGCACGTTGGTGAGCGCGGCGATCACCACCGAGCTGGCGACGTTGCCGCCGGCGAGCGATGAATAAGCGGTCGCCGACTGCACGGTCGAAGGCAGCACTCCGAGGTAGAGAAACCCGAGCGCGACCAGCGGCGGCAGCGCCTCGTCGAGTGCGAGCGCGAGCCCTTTCCCGGCGAGTGCCATCGCCCCGAAGCACCAGGCGAGCAGCGGCACGAGCAGCCGCCAATGGCCGATCCCCCGCCAGACTTCGGCGCGCGGGAGGCGCAGCCCGTTGAGGAAAAACAGCAGGAAGATCGCCCCGTCCGAGATCCACTGCGCCGCGTGGCGCCCGTCACCGGTGGCCGGCAGCAGGCTCGCGAGCGCGATCGCCAGCACCAGCAACCGCACCATCGGATCGATCTTCGCGAGCCAGCGCATCGGAGCCGCTTTGGCCCGCCCTGCCCGGCGTGTCGAGCCGCGTCAGCCGGCGGCGAGGTCGGCCAGCAGCGCGCGGGCCTCGGCGTTGCCCGGCTCGCCGCGCAGGTGCCGGCGGACCAACATCGCAGCCTCGTCCTCCCGGCCTAGCCGGCGCAGCGCCAGGGTCATTCGCCGGGTCAGCGGCCACGGGCGGCGGATCTCTGCTGCATTCCGGTAGTGCGTCAGCGCGCCCGCGGGATCGCCCGCCGCCAGCGCGGCATCGCCGGCGAGTGCCATCGCATCGGCCGATCCGGCATGGCGGGCAAGGAACGCTCGCGCCGCGCGGGTGGCGTCGTTCGCGCGTCCGGCGGCGACCAGCCCCCGCACCAGCGCCACCGCGCCCGCACCATCGACCGGGCCGCGCGCCTCGGCCACCGCCAGCGCGGTAGGCGATGGCAAGGGCACCGCGCGAAAGCCCGCGCCCGCGCGCGCGCGTTCGAGATAGGGTGCGGCCCGTGTGCGATCGCCCAACGCTTCGTACGCGCGCCCGACCAGCGCCGCCAGATAAGGGGTGTCCGCCGAGCCGGCGAAGCGCGCCACCAGTTCGCGGTGGTTGCCCCCTTGCGCCAGCGCGCGGGCGAGCAGCAAGCGCACGCGGCGGTTGTTGGGCTGGCGGCGCAGCAGGTTATCGAGCCCCTGCGCGGCGCTCTGCGCATTGCCCTGCTCCAGATCGAGGACGGCCCGCAACAGGGTCGCGGCCGGCATCTGGCGATCGAGGTCGCCGCTGCGCTGGAGCAGGCTGCGCGCGAGATCGTTTTGGCGCGCGCGGGCGGCGAGCACCGCTTGCAAGTACAGCGGCCGCGGCCCCGGCGGCAACCGGCGCACCGCCGCGAGCATGTCGTTCGCGCGGCCGAGCTCGCCCAGCGTCGCCGCGTATTCGGCAAGCAGTTCCCGGTCGGCGGGCGCCGCGGCGCGCCCGCGCTCGAGCAGCGGCAGCGCGGCGGCGTGGCCTTCGGCATCGCGCAGCAACTGCGCCCGCAGCAGCAGCGCGGCCGGATTGTCCGGTCCGAGCCGGAGCGCGCGTTGCGAAGCGCCGAGCGCCTGGGCCTGCTCGCCCCCGCGGTAGCGCAGGCGGGCGATGTCGACCCACACCTCCGGATTGCCTTCGTCGAGCGCCAGCGAGCGGTCGAGCGCGCGGCCCGCAGCGGAGAGATCGCCTTCGGCGAGGTGCAGCCGGGCGAGCATGCGATAACCGTGCGCCGCCGATCCGGGCGCGAACCGCGCGTCGCCCAGCCAGCGCCGGGCCTCGGCCAGATCGCCCCGCAGCAGGGCGGCCTCCCCCAGATAGGGCGCGAGCGCGGCGGCCGGCTGTCCGGCGGCGAGTTCGCCGCGCAGGCGCGCCTCGGCGCTCGTACCGTCGCCCCGCGCGAGCATCGCCTGCCAGCCATCGGCCGGAGCCGGCGGTGCCCGGGCTCCGCACGCTGCCAGCGCGAGCGCCAGCAGCAGCGCCGTGCTAGGCTTGCAGGTCATACTGCCGCAGCAGGTCGTACAGTGTCGGCCGGCTGATCCCGAGCAGCTTGGCGGTGCTCGAGATGTTGCCTTCGCTGCGCGCCAGCGCATGGCGGATCATCGTCCGGTCGGAGCGCTCGCGCGCGCTCTTGAGATTCAGCGCCTCGGCCGCGGCATCGTCCGCCGGGGGCGCCAGATCGAGGTCTTCGGCGCCGACCAGCTTGGCGTCGGCCATGATCACCGCGCGCTTCACCCGGTTCTCCAGCTCGCGCACGTTGCCCGGCCAGCCCCAGGCGTCGATCGCCGCCAGCGCATCGGGTGCGAAACCGCGCACCGAGGGGTTCATCTCGCGGGCGAACCGGGCGAGGAAGGCTTTCGCCAGCAGGACGGCGTCGCCCGGCCGCTCCGCCAGCGTGGGGATCTTCACCACGATCTCGGCCAGGCGGTAGAACAGGTCCTCGCGGAAGGTGCCCGCGGCGATCATCGCTTCGAGATCCTGGTGCGTCGCGCAGACGATCCGAGTGTCCACCGGAATGGGGGTGCGCCCGCCGATCCGCTCGATCGTCCGCTCCTGCAGGAAGCGCAGCAGCTTGACCTGGAGCGGCAGCGGAATGTCGCCCACCTCGTCGAGGAACAGCGTGCCCCCGTGAGCCTGCTCGATCTTGCCCTGGTTGCGCGCCGCCGCACCGGTGAACGCGCCCTTCTCGTAGCCGAACAGCTCGGACTCGAGCAGCGTTTCCGGGATCGCCGCGCAGTTGAGCGCGACGAACGCGCCCTCGCGGCGGTCGCTGGCGTCGTGCAGGCCGCGGGCGAGCAGCTCCTTGCCGGTCCCGCTGGCACCCAGGAGCATGACCGATACGCGGGTGCCCGCCACCCGCTCGATCGTGCGGGCGACTTTGGCCATTTCGGGCGCGGCGGTGATCATTCGGCCGAGCACGGTCCTGTCCTCGCCGACTTTGGCGGCCAGGCGGCGGTTTTCGCTCTCGAGCGCATGGAGCGCGAAGGCGCGGCGCACGATCAGCCCCAGCGCGTCGATATCGACCGGCTTGTGGTAGAAGTCGTAGGCACCGCGCTCGATCGCCTGCAGCGCGCTCTCGCGCGCGCCGTGCCCGCTGGCGACGATCACCTTGGTATCGGGCTTCAACGCCATGATCGCGTCGAGCACGGCAAAGCCCTCGCGGGTGCCATCGGGGTCGGGCGGGAGGCCGAGATCGAGCGTGACCACCGCGGGCTCGTCGGCTCGCAGCGCCGCGAGCGCGGTGTCGCGATCGCCGGCGACGATCACCTCGAAGTCGTCGTACGCCCATTTGAGCTGCGCCTGGAGGCCTTCGTCGTCCTCGACCACCAGCAGCTTGGGCCGGGCGGTGTCCCTTGCCTGCGCCATCATGCCACCTCTTTCGTCGGCGGGGCGGCGCCGATCCCGGCCGCCGACGCCAGCGGCAGGGCGACCGCGAAACGGGTGCCGAGCCCTTCGCGCGAATCGACCTCGAGCCGGCCACCCATCGCCCGGATCAGCTCGCGGGCCTCGAACGCGCCGATCCCGAAGCCGCCCTCCTTCGAGGAGACGAACGGCTTGAACAGCCCGTCGCGGACGAACTGCGGGCTCATCCCGCTGCCCGAATCGACTATCTCGAGCCGGCCGACGAGGCCGTCGCACGAGATGTCGAGGCAGACCGGAAGGCCGCCCGCGCTGGCATCGACCGCGTTCTGGACCAGGTGGACCAGCGCCTGCTCCAGCCCCTCCGCGTCCGCCAGCACCGGGCAGCGCTCGCGGCGGGTGAGGTTCACCGGATGGAGATCGGCGTAGCGCTCCGCCACCCGCAGCGCCACCTCGGCGAGATCGACCGGCACGCGAGCCGGGCCCGCCGCGCCGCCGTAGCGGCCCAGCCGCGCCAGCAGGGCGTTCAGCTTCTCCGCGCTCTTGGTCAGCGTGACCAGCATGTCCTGCCGGAACGCCGGGTTGTCGGCGTGTCGCTGGGCGTTGCGGGCCAGCAGCGACAACTGGCTGGCGAGGTTCTTGATGTCGTGCATCACGAACGCGATCCGCCGGTTGAACTCGTCGAACCGCGCGGCCTCGGTCAACGCCTCGTGCCCGGCTTGCTCGGCGAGATAGCTGGCGAGCTGGCGGCCGACGACCTTGAGCAGGGCGAAATCCTCCCAAGCGCCCCGGCGGGCGTGCGGCGGACGAGCGAGGACCGCGACGCCGACCAGCCGCTCGAAGTGCATCAACGGCACCAGCGCCCACGCCCGCCGATCGGCCATCAGCCAGGCGGGCAGCGCCCCCGCGGCGTCGCCGCCGCTGCGCCGGTCGTCGAGCTCGACGAGCGGGGGATCGCGCTCGAGCAGGGCGGACAGGGCTGCCGCCCCCGGGCCCGGCGGCACGTCGAGGTCGCTCCACT
>JBGSBH010000075.1:0-9798 GCA_041730635.1 Cypionkella sp. | reverse complement strand
GGGGGCACGCCTCACCCCATACGGTGCGAATGGCGGCCCCTCCCCCGGGGTCGCCATTCGTCGTTTCAGCTTCCGCATGTTCGAGGATTCAACGATGTCGATCACCCCGCTGATGCCCGTCTATCCGCGTAGCGGGGTGCGCCCGGTGCGCGGCGAGCATTGCCACCTGATCGACGAGGACGGCACCCGCTACCTCGACTTCGCCGCCGGGATCGCGGTCAACCTGCTCGGCCACAGCCACGCCGGGTTGATCGGCGCGATCCAGCGCCAGGCGGCGACGCTGATGCACGTGTCCAACCTGTACGGCAGCCCGCAGGGCGAACACCTGGCGCAGCGGCTGGTCGACCTCACCTTCGCCGACACGGTGTTCTTCACCAATTCGGGGGCCGAGGCCGTCGAATGCGCGATCAAGACCGCCCGTGCCTACCACCAGCACGTCGGCAACGACGACAAGTTCGAGCTGATTACCTTCAAGAACGCCTTCCACGGGCGCACGATGGCGACGATCAGCGCCTCGAACCAGGACAAGATGCACAAGGGTTTCCACCCCCTTCTGGCCGGGTTCAAGTACGCCGCGTTCGACGATCTGGAGAGCGCCAGGGCGCTGATCGGGCCGCATACCGCGGGCTTTCTGGTCGAGCCGATCCAGGGCGAAGGCGGCATCCGCCCCGCGTCGGAGGCGTTCATGCGGGGCCTGCGCCAGCTCGCCGACGAGCACGACCTGCTGCTGGTGCTCGACGAAGTGCAGTGCGGCGTCGCGCGCACCGGCCGGCTCTACGCCTACGAGCACTACGGCATCGAGCCCGACATCCTCGCCACCGCCAAGGGCATCGGCGGCGGGTTTCCGCTCGGCGCGTGCCTGGCGACCGAGAAGGCCGCGCGCGGGATGGGCCTCGGCAGCCATGGCTCGACCTACGGCGGCAACCCGCTGGCGATGGCCGCGGGGCAGGCGGTGCTCGATGCGGTGGCGAACGAGGCGTTCCTCGCCGAAGTGCGCGACAAGGGCGAGCGGCTGCGCGGCCGGCTCGAGCAGTTCATCGGCAACTACCCCGAGCTGTTCGACAGCGTGCGCGGCCAGGGGCTGATGCTCGGCCTCAAGATGCGCCAGGAGAGCCGCCCGTTTTACGTCCACTTGCGCGATCATCACCGGCTGCTGACGGTGGCGGCGGGCGACAACACCTTGCGCGTGTTACCCCCGCTGGTGGCCGGCGAGGCCGAGTTCGACGAGTTCTTCGACAAGCTCTCGGCCGGGGCGGCGAGTTACCAGCCGGCCGAGGCGGCGTGAGCGCGCCGCGGCACTTCCTCGGCCTTTCCGACGCCGGGCCCGAGGCGGTCCGCGCGATGCTCGCCGATGCCCATGCGCGCAAGGCGGCGCGGCGGGGCCTGCCCAGAGGCATGGCGGACGGCGATGCCCCGCTCGCAGGGCACGTGCTGGCGATGGTCTTCGACAAGAACTCGACCCGCACCCGGGTCAGCTTCGACATCGCGATCCGTCAGCTCGGCGGCACCGCGCTGGTGCTGGACGCGGGCTCTACCCAGCTCGGCCGCGGCGAATCGATCAAGGACACCGCGCGCGTGCTCGGGCGGATGGTCGACGCGATCATGATCCGCACCGACGAGCATGCCAAGGTCGAGGAGCTGGCGCGCCACGCCGGGGTGCCGGTGATCAACGGGCTGACCGACCGTTCCCACCCGTGCCAGATCATAGCCGATCTGCTGACCATCGAGGAACAGGGCAAGCCGCTCGCCGGGCTTGAGCTGGCCTGGCTGGGGGACGGCAACAACGTGCTTCATTCGCTGCTCGAAGCGGCCGCGCTGCTGGGTTTCAACGTGCGCGCCGGCGTGCCGCAGGGCTACGAGCCGCTGTCCGAGTACGTCGAGCTGGTGCGGCGCGGCGGTTCCACCGTCACCCTCACCCGCGACGCGGCGGAGGCCGCGAGGGGGGCGGATGTGGTCGTTACCGATACCTGGGTGTCGATGGGGCAGGAGCATGCGCACAACAAGCTCGCGGCGATGGCGCCCTACCAGGTCGATGCCCGGCTGATGGCGCTCGCCCGGCCGGACGCGCGGTTCCTGCATTGCCTGCCGGCCCATGTCGGCGAGGAAGTGAGCGAGGAGGTGTTCGAAGGCCCGCAGTCGGTCGTCTTCGACGAGGCGGAGAACCGCATCCACGCGCAGAAGTCGGTGCTGCTGTGGTGCCTCGGCCGGTTGTGACCGGCGGCAGAGCGCCCATATCGGGCCGCCATGGCTACCCTTCCCGAGACCTACGCCGGCCGGCTGCTCAACTTCTCGATCCCCACGCGCCACGCCCGCGGCCGCGCGGTTCGGCTCGACGCGGTGCTCGACGAGATCCTCGCCGCGCACGCCTACCCCCCGGCGATCACGCACCTGCTGGCGGAAGCGCTGGTGCTCGCGGCGCTGCTCGGCGGGCTGCTCAAGGA
Organism: Cypionkella sp.; assembly: GCA_041730635.1. Classification (GTDB taxonomy): domain Bacteria; phylum Pseudomonadota; class Alphaproteobacteria; order Sphingomonadales; family Sphingomonadaceae; genus Tsuneonella. The sequence continues at coordinate 7,357 of JBGSBH010000075.1, read as the reverse complement.
TGCGCAGAACGAGCAGGGCGGCGGGCAGCTGACGATGCAGGCGCAGACGACCGGCGGCGTGGTCAGCTTGCTGGTGTGCGACTGGCGCGGCGGCGAGCTGCGCGGCTACGTCGATTTCGATCGCCAGCGGCTCGCCGCGCTCGGCGCCAACCCGTCGCTGTTCGCGCTGTTCGGCAAGGGTTACCTCGCGATCACGTTCGACCTCGCGGGCCCCGCCGGCGCCAGCGGGCAACGCTACCAGGGGATCGTCCCGCTCGAAGGCGAATCGCTCGCCGCAGCGTGCGAGCGGTATTTCGAGCAGTCGGAACAGGTGCCGACGCTGATCCGCGTGGCGGTGCGCTCGGGCGGGGGCGGCACCCGGGCTGCCGGCCTACTGGTCCAGCATCTCCCCGACGGGGAGGAAGGGCGCGAGCGGTTGCACGTGCGGATGGACCATCCCGAATGGGAGCATGTCGCCGCGCTCGCGGGCAGCCTGCGGCACGACGAGCTGCTCGATCCCGAACTCTCGCTCGAGGCGATCGTCTGGCGGCTGTTCCACGAGGAGAGCGAGGTGCGCGTGCAGCCCGGCGCGGCGATCGCCCGCGGCTGCCGCTGCTCGCCCGAGCACTACGCCGCGGTCATCGCGCGCTTTCCCCCCGAGGAGCGGGCGGAGATGCGCAACGAAGACGGCGTGATCGTGGTCGACTGCGCGTTCTGCTCGCGGACCTTCCCCATTAGCGCCTAACGGTTCGCCGCTCGCACGGAACACTTTATCGACAGTGCGGTTCTGGTATAAGGGCGCGCAGTCGAAGTTCGCGGGCGCGCCAAGGAGTTTACGACCGATGCGTTGGACCAGTCCCCCCGGCGCCCGCCGCGGACGGACCGCGGCCGCCGCGCTCGCCGCCGCTCTGTTCGCCGGGGGCGTGCTGGGGCCGGCGGGCGCGCAGGCGCCATCGCTGGCGATGCTCGGCACGCTCGAGCACGGGCAGTGGGAAGTGCGCTTCCGCGACGGCGCCGAAAGCCGCCGGGTGTGCCTGCGCACGGGGCTCGAGCTGATCCAGCTCCAGCATGGCGAGGCGGGCTGCAGCCGCTTCGTGGTGGAGGACGGGGCGAGCGCGGTCACCGTGCAGTACACCTGCCGCGGCAACGGCTACGGCCGCACCAGCGTGCGCCGCGAGAGCGCCAGCCTGGTGCAGATCGACAGCCAGGGGATCGCCGGCGGGCTGCCGTTCCAGTTCTCCGCCGAAGCGCGCCGCGTGGGCCCCTGCCGCTAGCTTGCCCGATCCCGCGCGAGCGATTAGCGGCGCGCGGGTGAGCGAGGATCGACCCATCGGCGTGGTGCTGCTGTCGGGCGGGCTCGATTCGATGGTCGTCGCCGGGATCGCGCGCGAGCGCGGGTTCGCGCTCCACGCGCTGACGATCGATTACGGCCAGCGCCATGCGCGCGAGCTGGCCTCGGCGCGGGATATCGCCGCGCGGCTCGGCGCCGCGCGCCATGTCGTGGTGCCGCTCGACTTGCGCCAGTTCGGCGGCTCGGCGCTCACCGCCGATATCGCGGTGCCCAAGGAGGGGGTCGGCGAGGCGATCCCGGTAACCTACGTGCCCGCGCGCAACCTCGTGTTCCTCGCGCTGACCACGGCCTTCGCCGAGAGCAGCGGCGCGCGCGACATCTTCATCGGGGTCAACGCACTCGACTATTCGGGCTATCCCGACTGCCGGCCCGAGTTCATCGCCTCGTTCGCCGAGACCGCGCGGCTGGGGACCAAGGCCGGCGCCGAGGGCGCGCCGTTCCGCCTCCACGCGCCGCTGCAGCAGATGACCAAGGCCGACATCGCGCGCGAGGCCGCCCGGCTCGGGCTCGACCCGGGCTGGAGCTGGTCGTGCTACGACCCGGCGCCGGGCGGCGCGGCCTGCGGCGCGTGCGACAGCTGCCGCCTGCGGCAAAAAGGCTTCGCGGAAGCGGGTTTGCCCGATAGGGTTCGCTACGCCGGCGCGTGACCGGGGATCGGGGAGACGACATCTTGAACGAAGAGAGCCCAGCCGCCGCGCCCGCGGCGGACGATAGCCGGGTCCCCGCCTATAGCTGGTACGCGCTCGGCGTGCTGGTGCTGGTCTACGTGCTCAACTTCGTCGACCGGCAGATCCTCTCGATCCTCGCCAACGACATCAAGGCCGATCTCAAGGTCGACGACGCCTTCCTCGGCTTCCTCTACGGTACCGCGTTCGCGATCTTCTACGCGCTGTTCTGCATCCCGCTGGGCAAGCTCGCCGATAGCTGGCACCGGATCCGGCTGATGACCATCGGCCTTGCGCTGTGGTCGCTGATGACCGCGGTCTCGGGCTTCGCCAAGAACGGGGCGATGCTGACCGGCGCGCGGATCGGCGTCGGCATCGGCGAGGCGACCGCCAGCCCGTCGGCCTATTCGCTGATCTCGGACTGGTTCCCCGCGCGGCTGCGGGCGACCGCGCTCGCCGTCTATTCCTCCGGGCTCTACCTCGGCGGCGGGGTCTCGCTGCTGATCGGCGGGTTGATCGTCGAAGGGTGGAACAAGGCCTATCCGGGCGGTGGGCCGCTGGGTCTGGTCGGCTGGCAGGCGGCGTTCATCGCGGTGGGGCTGCCCGGCCTGCTGCTGGCGGTCTGGGTGCTATCCTTGCGGGAGCCGGTGCGCGGCGCGATCGACGGGATGCCGACGCCGAGGCATCCCGCGCCGTTCCGGGGCTTCTTCGACGAGCTCGTGCAGATCATTCCGCCGTTCACGCTGGTCGGCGCGCTGCGCCGCGGGCCGCTCGCGCTCGCGCTCAATCTGGTGGCTGCCGCCGGCTTCGCGCTGGCGGCTTACCTGCTGACCCAATGGGTGCCGGCGGGCGAGGGCTTCTTCGTGCCCGGCATTTCCGACCAGTGGCTGTTCCTGGCTGTCGGCTACTACGCGGTGTTCAGCTGGGCGAGCGGGCAGCGCGCGCGCGATCTGCCGACCTTCCGCCTGACCTGGGGCTCGCCGGCGTTCCTCGCGACGATCCTCGGCTACGGCGCGGTGTCGTTCGTCTCCTACGCCGCCTCGTTCTTCGCCGCGCCTTATGGCGAGGTGGCGTTCGGCATTCCCAAGACGCAGATCGGCTGGCTGGTCGGTGCCCCCGCCGCGGTCGCCGGATTCCTCGGGGTGATCCTCGGCGGGCGCGCGGCGGACTGGCTCTACGCGCGCCGGCCGGAAGGCCGGCTCTATGTCGTGGTGTTCGGGCTGCTCGCGCCGGTGCCGGCGGTGTGGCTGACTTTCACCACCTCGAGCGAGGCGGTCTATTACGTGTGCGCCGCGCTCAGCAATTTCCTCGCCGCGAGCGCGCGCGGGGCGGCGGCGGCGACCAGCCAGTCGCTGGTCCTGCCGCGGATGCGCGGGGTGGCGACCGCGACGTTCTTCCTCGCCACCACGCTCGTCGGGTTGGCGCTCGGACCGTTCCTCGCCGGCTGGGTCTCGGCGGCGAACGGCGGCGACATCTCGCTCGGGGTGCGCTCGACGCTGTGGGTGGTGCCGCTCGGTCTGGCCTGCTTGCTCGCCGCGATCCGGCTCGTCCCCGCGGCGGCCGCGGGCACGCTGGCGCGCGCCGAAGCCGCGGGCGAGACGGCCGCTAAGCCGGCCTGATCACCCCGCAGGCGATCCGCGCGCCCGAATTACCGGTGGGATCGGTGCGGTAGTCGTCGGGATCGGCGTGGAGCACGATTGCCGTGCCGTCGGCATCGAACAGCCACTGCCGAACCTGTTCGGGCGTGCCCGCGAGGTCGGCGGTGAGCGAGCCGGTGCCCGCCGGCTGGATAGTGATATTGGGCAGATCGCCCGCATGCTTGCCCGCGGGGTTCGCGCTGCCGTGCTGGCGGCCGAGCGGGTTGAGATGCCCGCCGGCGGAAGTGAAATCGGGCCGCGTGCAGCTACCCACGGTGTGGAGATGGATGCCGTGCACGCCCGCCGCGACCCCGGTGGCGACCACCGCCAGCGTCACCCGCTGCCCGGCGACGAGGACCTGCGCGGTGCCCGCCGGCGTGCCGTCGGCGCGGACCAGGGTGGCTCCGCCCATCCGCGCGGCGGGCAAGTCGGCCACGCTGGTGCACCCGGTCAGCGCGACGAGAGGGAGGGCGAGCAGGGTCAGGGTCGAGCGCATCGGTTCAGTCTCCGCCGGTTTGTCGATCAACGAAAAAGGGGCCGGATTTCTCCGGCCCCTTTCGAATTTGCGAGCGAAGCTCGAGCTTACATGCCCGAACCCGGACCGTAGGTGATTTCCACCCGGCGGTTCTGCAGTTCGCGCACGCCGTCCGCGGTCGGAACGCGCGGCTGGGTCTCGCCGAACGCCTCGGTCGAGATCCGGGTGTCCGGAACCCCGCGGGCCGACATGTACGAGCGAACCGCGTCCGCGCGGCGCTGCGACAGGCCGACGTTGTACTGGTTCGAACCCGAACGGTCCGCGTGGCCGGCCAGCATGACCGCGGCGCTGCCGCAGTTGGCGTAGGCCGAGACGGCGTTGTTGAGGATGGTCGCGGCTTCCGGCGTGATGTCCGAGCGGTCCCACTCGAAGAACACGATGTACGGGCCCTTGTTGCAGACCGGCGCGGTCACCACCGGCGGCGGCGGGGGCGGCGGCGGCGGAGCCGGACGATCCGGGCAGGTCGCGTCCATCGGGATCTGCGTGCCGTCCCAGCAGGTCTGCATCGGGGCGGGGGCGCCGCCGAAGTTGAACCCGATGGTGCCGAGCAGCGAGTGCGACTTCCAGCGGGTGCTGATGTCACGCCCGCGGACGTCGACCATGTCGAGGTCCGAGCTATTGAAGTAGCGGTACTTCAGGCCGACGTCGATCGTCTCGGTCAGCGGCGCGCGAACGCCCGCCAGCAGCTGCCAGGCGAAGCCGGTGTCCGAATCGTCGAGGAAGCCCGGGCCCGAGAAGCGCAGCGTCGCGCCGTCGACCTTGGTGCGGGCGACACCGACACCGCCGCCGACGAAGCCCTGCAGGCCGTCGTCCGGGCCGAAGTCGACCAGGCCGTTGAGCATGAAGCTGAGCGCGTTGACGTCGCCGCCGGCGCCGTAGGTGCCCGCCCGCGCGGTGCCGGTGGCGGTCGACGGGATCAGCGCGGTGCCCTGGGTCAGCGAGCTGAGGTCGGCGCTGCGGTAGCTCGCCTCGGCCTCGAGCCGGAGCATGCCGAAGTCGTAGCCGACGATGCCGCCGAAGTCGTAGCCGGTGTGAAGGTCCGCCTGCACGCCGTTGGTCGTGGTGCCGACATCGAACTCGATGTCCTCGACGATCATCGGGCCGCCGTCGAGTTCGACGTACCAGGCGCCGTCACGCGCGAGTGCCGGCGAAGCAATGGCCGTCGAGGCCATGGCCATGCCAATGACGAGTTTCCGCATTATGTATTTCCCCTTTTAGCGAATTTTTGAGCCATCGAGCGGCCCGATTTCTAACTTTTCCCCAATGCAAGGGCAAGCGGGCTTTCGCACCAAACTGTTGCAGATAAGCATCGCTTTCGCCTGCTTATCCAAAGAAATTCAGTGTGGATGCCCTCCTTGTGCCGCTGAAACGCCGCCCACCGGGCTCGGTTCCCGCTAAATGCCCGGGAGAATCCCGCTGCCGGCGAGCGCGCCGATCAGCGCGCCGATCGCCGCGCGCGCCTCCTGATCAATGGTCGCGCCCCCGCTCGGCACCGGCACCGCGACCTGGCGCCGCCAGCCGCCGCGGTAGAGCACGTGCTGGCCGCTCGGCCGGTCGAGCACGCGCATCCCGTCGCGCGGGGGAACGAACAGCCACTGCCCGGCCTGGCGACAGGCGAGCTGTCCCTCGCGGCCGGCGAAGTCGCCGCTGGCGGCCGGGCCGACCAGCCAGCAGGCGCCCTCGGCCGGGCTCGCCGGCGGGGCGCTCGTCTCGCCCTCGACCGCCGGGGCCAGCAAGACGTCGCACAGCGCCAGCGCGGCGTTGACGAACAGCTCCTTCTGCGCCTGGCCGGCGAACAGCAGCGGCAACGCGTGGCGCGGGGTGGTCGAAGGAAAGGTCAGCGGATCGGACATAACGGTCTCCGTCGGGTCGGGGGTCATCCGGGCAGGCGGGCGAGAAGCAGCGGGTCGGACTGCGCGTGGCTGCCGATCTGGCGTACCCACAAGGCGGCGCCGGGATGCGCGGCGGCCAGCGCGGCGATCGCATCGGCGGGGATCGTCAGGCCCGGGCCGGCCGCGAGCCCCTCGGCGTGCGGCGCGTCGCCCGGGCCGCGCCCGCCCCGGTAGCGCTCGGCCTGCTCGACCAGCGGGGCGTCGACTTCGTCGGGCCAGGTCCAGGCGCCGCGCGCCCGGCGGGTCCAGCCGAGCATCAGCCCGTCGGCCAGGCGATCCGCTCGCGGATGGACCGGGCACGGCGGCCGGCGGCCGTTGCCGGCGTTCGCCAGCGGGGCATAGACCGGCTCGGCATCGCCCGCGCCGACGATCGCGATCACCGTCGCCGGATCGGCCGCGACCGCGACGGGGTCGAGCGCGACCAGCGCATCGTCGAGCAGCACCGCGCGGGTCCCCGCCGGATGCCCGGCGCGCGCCGCGGGCTCGGTGCCGCCGCGCCCGCGCAGCAGGCCGGCGAGCCGCCACCCGTCCGCACCCACCGGTTCGGCCAGCGCGAACTGCAGCACTTCGCCGCCCACCAGCAGGCGGTTGGCGCCGGCCGCGAGCGCGGCGAGAGTCGCCGGGGCGAATCCGTCGCTCGCGCCCTCGAGCGTCAGCGTCAGCGCGGCGGCGGGCTCGAACAGCAGGCCGGGCGAGGGGGCGAGGGGCGCGTCGAGCCGGGCGATCGTCGCCGGGCGGCGGCCGGCATGACCGAGCGGGACCAGCTCGCCGGCACGCTCGACGTACAGCGCGCCGCCCGCCCAGCTGCCGCTGGCGGCGGTGGCGGCGGCGAACAGCGCCGGCTGGTCTGCCCCCAGGCCCGCCGGGGGCAGCTCGAACGCCGCAAGCACCGCGGGGCCCGGGTTGAGGTCGGCGGGCGCCGGCAGCGCGCCGGGATCGGCGGCGGCAGCAGCGGCGGCCAGCGGATCGCGCCGGGCGAGCTCGAGCTCGACCCCGCGGGCGCGCCATTCCCAGCTCTCGATCCGCCAGATGCCCGCGCGCCCGGGCACCCGCACGTCGCACCCCGGCACGAGCGCCGGGTCGAGCTCGGCGGTGCGCCACTGGATCCGCTCGCCCCGCCAGCCGCCGCGCCGCGCGGCCGCCTCGAGCAGCCCGCGCGCGACTATCAGCCGGGCGTGCAGCGCGCCGCGGGGCAAGATGTTGGGTCGAGCTGACAACACTCTTGCGTCTTTGGCAATGGTTTGGGCTAGTTTTTGTAGCTCAGCCTGGCTGCTTTGGCTAGACAAAATGACCCGAAC
>JBGSBH010000074.1:0-9861 GCA_041730635.1 Cypionkella sp. | reverse complement strand
CTCGCGCGGGAACCAGTCCTCGCGGTCGGCGCGCTCCGCCAGCGGCGCGACCCGCTCGTCGGCGAATCGCGCCGCGGCATCGCGGATCATCCCGGCGCTCTCGCCGAGCTGGAAATCGAAATCGGGGGTGGCGCGCAAGCTGATGGAACTCCTCGCTTTGCGGGGGCGCATAGCGGAGCCCGCGGGGCCGGGCAAATGCAACCCGTTCAAGCACTTGCGCGGAGATTAGTTTTGCTTCGCAAATTGTTTGGAACACACCGCTTTCTGATGTAAAGGGGTTCCCGTTCAGGGATCGCTCGTGCCGACAACCGACCCATCTTCCTGGCCCGCCGGGGCCGAGCCCGCGCGCGAATTTCGCGACGAGCAGGCGCGCCTGTCGGTGCTCGCCGCGCACGGGGTCGACGCCATCGGACCGGCCGGAGACCCCGAACTGTCCGAAATCGCCGAATTCGCCGCGCGCCTGTGCGGCGCGCCGGTCGGGCTGGTGAACCTCGTGCTGGCCGATCGGCAGCAGTTCGTCGGCCGCAGCGGCTCGGACATGGCCGAACCGCCGCTGTCGAGCAGCTTTTGCGTCCACGGCCTCGGCAGCGGCGACCTGCTGGTGATCCCCGATGCCGCGAGCGATCCGGTGTTCGCCGCCAACCCGCTGGTCACCGGCGAGCCGAACATCCGTTTCTATGCCGGCGCGCCGCTGATCTCGCGCGAGGGGGCGCCGCTCGGATACCTCTGCGTGATCGACCCGCTGCCGCGCGCCGCGGGCCTGACGGACCTCCAGCGGCAGGGGCTGCAGGTGCTCGCGCGCGCCGCGATGCGCCGGCTCAACGCGCTGCGCCAGCATCGCGCGGCGCTCGACCAGATAACCGAGAGCGCGCGCACGATGCGCGAGATCGCCGACCTGCTGCCGGCGATCATCTGGTCGGCCGATGGCGAGGGCAACTTCGACTATTTCAATCAGCGCTGGCGGGGGATCACCGGCCGTCCGCCGCCGAGGACCACCGAGGACTGGCGCCCGGTGGTCCATCCCGACGACAGCGACAAGGCATTCGGCGCGTGGGCCGAAAGCTATCAGGCCGGCCGCCCGTTCGAGAGCGAATACCGCCTGCGCCAGGCCGACGGATCGTGGCGTTGGACGCTGTCGCGCGCGATCGGGATGCAAGGGCCGGACGGGAAGATCGTGCGCTGGTACGGCACGCTGACCGACGTCGACGACGGCCGCCGGTTGTCGGAGAACCGCGATGTCCTGGCGCGCGAGCTGTCGCACCGGATCAAGAACATCTTCGCGGTGGTCGCCGGGTTGATCTCGATCCGCGCGCGGCGCCACCCGAGCGTGAGCGAATTCGCCGCCGAGCTGATCGACGCGATCCGCGCGCTCGGCCGGGCGCACGATTTCGTCCGCCCGGTCGAAGGGGCCAAGGGCGACAGCCTCAAGGGGTTGCTGCAGGAATTGATGGCACCCTATGCCGACGAGGCGGGGCGGGTGGCGATCGACGGCACCGATTGCGCGATCGGCGCGCGCGCGGCGACCCCGCTGGCGCTGATCTTCCACGAGCTGGCGACCAATTCGGCCAAGTACGGCGCGCTCTCCCAGGCCGGCGGCGCGGTGTCGATCGCGCTGGCGTGCGACGACCCCCAGGGCGCGGTGCGGGTCGCCTGGCGCGAGCGCGGCGGGCCGAAGGCGAGCGAACCGGGCAGCGAAGGGTTCGGCTCGCGGCTGGTGCAGATGGCGATCGAGGGGCAGCTCGGCGGCACGCTCGAGCGGCGCTTCGAGCCCGAGGGCCTGGCGGTCGACCTGACGCTGCCGCGCGCGGCGATGCGGAGCTAGTCCGCCCGCCGCCAGACCTGGGTCTGGCAGAACGGGCCGATGCAGCCCTTCACTTCCAGCCGGTCGCGCCCGGCCCGCTTGAGGATCGCGCGGTAAGACTTGCCGCTCTTGGGATCGTAAATCGTCCCGCGCCAGACCGCGCCGTCGGGCCTGAAGCCGGTGAGGATCGGCAGCCCGAGAAGCCGGCGCGTGCGCAGCGCCTTGTCGGGGGTGTTGGTGTCGCGCTGGTCGGCCCCTTGCGGCGGCACGACGAGGAACTTCGCCAGCCGGCCGCAGCGGGTGCCCCCGCAATCGGCGATCCGCACCTGGCCGGTCTTCTCGGCGGTGGTCCACAGTCCGTCGATCGGCTCGGCGGCGGACAGCGGCGCCGCGAGGGCGAGGATGGCGGCAAACACGATCCAGCGCATCTCAGGCGTCCTCCTCCGCGAAACCGACGCCGCGCGGCCAGCCGGGCGCGGCGAGACCCATGACCCTGAACAGATGCCCCATCTGCTCCGCTTCGATCAAGCGGTCGCGCGCGGCCTCGAGCTCGCCGCGCCGGGCGGGCGAGCGCGCCGCGAGCGTTTCGGTCCGCGTCTCGATCCCCAGCGCGCGCAACCAGTCCCCTTGCGGCGGCGTGCCGAGCCATACCGCGCCGCGCGCGCGGGCGCCCGCGGCGAGGGTGGCGAAATCGACGTGGGCGGTGAGGTCCGCCTCGCCCGGCGCGGCGAACGGATCGACCTTGCGGTGGGCCCGCACCGCCTGCAGCGTCGAGCCGGCGCGCATGTCGGCGTGGCCGTAGTCGATCAGCAGCGCGCAGCCGCCTTGGCTCACGAGGCGCGCGGCGACTTCGCCGACCACCGAAGCGGCTGCGGGGGAGGTCTCGATGATCGTCCCCTGCCGCCCGCCGCGCCAGTCGGGAGGCACCGCCGCGTCCATCGGCTGCGCGCCGGCGACGAACACGAACGCCTCGCCGTCGAGCCCGACCATCCGCTCGCGCCAGCCTTCCGCCGCGCGCTCCAGCTGGCGCACCGGCCGCGCGTCGAGAAACTCGTTGCCGACGACGAGCAGCGGCCGATCCTCGGGCAGGCTGGCGAGATCGCCGTGAAACCGCGCCTGCGGCACCGCGGCGGCCTGCACCCTGCGCAGCGCCGGCGAGGCCTCGACGAAATGGACCTCGGGCGCGAGGGCGTAGCGCGCCATCGCCCGCAGCGCATCGCGCGCCAGCGTCCCGCGCCCGGGACCGAGCTCGACGAACGCCGCATCCGCCGGCCGCCCGGCGCGCAGCCACGCATCGGCCAGCCACAGGCCGATCAGCTCGCCGAACATCTGGCTGATCTCGGGCGCGGTGACGAAGTCGCCCTCCGCCCCCAGCGGATCGCGCGAAGCGTAGTAGCGCGCGTTGGCCTCGGCCATGAACTGCGCCAGGCTGATCGGCCCGCTGTCGCGGATCAGCCGGCGGAACGCTTCCGCCAGCGTGGTCGGCGGGTTCATGCGGCGGCGGGCTGCGCCGCCTGGCCCCCCAGCGGCGGGGGCTTGAGCGCGCGCGCGACCAGCGCGATGCCGAGTACGATCAACGGGATCGTCAGCCACTGGCCCATGTTGAGCCCGCGCGCGCGGGCGAATTCGGCGAGCTGCGCATCGGGTTCGCGGAAGAATTCGGCGACGAAGCGGCCGATCCCGATGCCGGCGGTGAACACCCCCACCAGCAGGCCCGGCCGCCAGCGCGCGCGCGTGCGCCAGAACAGCCATAGCAGCACCACGATCAGCAGCGCCCCTTCGAGCCCGGCCTGGTAGAGCTGGCTCGGGTGCCGCGGCAGCTGCAGCGGATCGGCCGGAAAGATCATCGCCCAGGAGACGTCGGTGGGGCGGCCCCACAGCTCGCCGTTGACGAAGTTGGCGAGCCGCCCGAACATCATCCCGAACGGCACGTTGACCGCGATGTAGTCGGCGGTGCGCAGGAAGCTGATCCCGCCCTGCCGGCAGACCCAGGCGATCGCCGCGAGCACCCCCAGCACGCCCCCGTGGAAGCTCATCCCGCCTTCCCACAGCTTGAAGAATTCGAGCGGGTTCCTGAACAGGTAGAAATCGGGCGAATAGAACAGCGCATAGCCCAAGCGCCCGCCGAGGATGATCCCGATCGTGCACCAGAAGAACAGGTCGTCGGCATGGCGCTGCGCCATCGGGCTGCCGGGCGCCTTGATCATCCGGCTGAGGTGCCAGTACCCCAGCACGATCCCGGCGAGATAGGCGAGGCTGTAGAACCGCAGCTCGAAGAACCCGAGGTCGATCCCCTTGCGCAGGCCGAGGTCCTCGAACCGGATCGCCTGACCGGCCGCCTGGGTGGCTTCCGCGAGTAGTGACAGCAGCACGATTGGTCCTTACTTTCGCCGGCAAGCCCGCGGGGGCCCGGTCGCGCGTCAATGGCATAGCGCGCAGGCCGGCGAAACCCCGGAGCCGAATAGCAGACGCGAGAGGATTCGAATGCCGACCGAACTCGACAGGGACATCCAGCGGATCAATGCCCACCTCACCGGGCCGGGGCAGATGTTCGCGACGAAGACGATCGAGCGGCGCGGGGTGGAGATGCCCGCGTTCGTCGCCGCCCCGCCGAGCCTCGCGCATTATTTCGCGCACTTCGCCAACGAGCATAAGGGCAAGCTGTTCATCGTCGACGGCGACCAGCGGCTGACCTTCGGCGAGATCTATGCCGCCGCCGCGCGCGTCGCCCACGGGCTCGCCACCCGCCACGGGATGCAGCGCGGCGACCGGGTGGGGATCGCCGCGCGCAATTCGGCCAACTGGGTCGCCGCCTACATGGGCGTGCTGATGGGCGGCGGCTGCGCGACGCTGTTGAACGGCTGGTGGACCGGCGAGGAGCTCGCCTACGGCATCGACTTGTGCGAGTGCACGCTGGTCCTCGCCGATCCGCAGCGCGCCGCGCGGCTCGATGGGCTCGCCCATTCGGCCAAAGTGGTGACCTTCACTCACGAAGGGCCGCCGCCCACCGGGCTCGAGCCGATCTGGGCCGAGGGCGACACCGCGATGAAGATGCTCGGCACGCTTGGGCCCGACGATCTCGCGACGATCCTCTACACCTCGGGTTCGACCGGATTTCCGAAAGGGGCCTATTCGGACCATCTCGGCGTTGTCAGCGCGGTGATGAACTATATCGCCCAGACGGCGACGATCGTGCAGCTCCTCACCGAGAAGGGCGAGATGCCGAGCGTGCAGCCGAGCGCGCTGGTCAACGTGCCGCTGTTCCACGTCACCGGCGAGGTGCCGGTGTTCCTGCAGAGCTTCGCGATGGGCCGCAAGCTGGTGCTGATGCCCAAGTGGGACGCGACCGAGGCGCTGCGGCTGCTGGAGGCCGAGCAGATCACCTATTTCGTCGGCGTGCCGCTGATGAGCTACGAGCTGGCGACCCACCCCGATCGCGACAAGTACGATCTTTCCGCCTGCAAGACTTTCGCCGGCGGCGGCGCCCCGCGCCCGCCCGAGCATGTCGAGAAGATCAGGCAAGCGTTTTCGGAAGGCTACCCGGCGCTGGGCTACGGCCTTACCGAGACCAACGGGGTGGGCTGCGGCAACCTCAACGAGAACTACCTCGCCAAGCCGGGCTCGACCGGGACCGCCTCCAAGCCGCTGGTCGACCTCGCGATCCTCGACGATGCCGGCAAGCCGGTGCCGCAAGGGCAGACGGGCGAGGTCTGCATCCGCTCGGCATGCAACTTCCTCGGCTACTGGAAGAACGAGGAAGCGACCCGGGCCGCGTTCACCGCCGACGGCTACTTCCGCACCGGCGATCTCGGCTATCTCGACGAGGACGAGTACCTGTTCATCGTCGATCGCAAGAAGGACATCATCATCCGCGGCGGCGAGAACATCGCCTGCATCGAGGTCGAGCAGGAGATCTACGCCCATCCGAACATCGCCGAATGCTCGGTGTTCGGCATCCCCGACGAGCGGCTGGGTGAGATTCCCGCCGCGGTCTATCTGGTCAAGGAAGGGCGCGAGGTCGCGCCCGACGATCTCAAGGAATTTCTCGGCGAGCGGCTGGCCAAGTTCAAGATCCCGCAGTTCCTGTGGCAGGCGCACGAGGCGCTGCCGCGGCTCGGCACCGAGAAGATCGACAAGCGCGCGCTGCGCACCCGATACACGGAACTCGTCGAGGCGGCTTGAATCACCAGCGCATCCCCAACCAGCGCGAGGTCATCGACCGGCGTGCGCTCGCCGAAACGATCACCGGGCTGGCTGAGGCGAAGGGGAGCCGGGCACGGCCCGAGATCGTCGCCGCGTTGAAGGCCGCGCTCGATAAAGGCCGCGCCGAGCTCGACCGCCGCCTGGCCGAGCGGCCTTCCGCCGGGCACGAGATAACCGGCGGCCATGCGTTCCTGATCGACCAGCTGGTGCGCACGATCCACGACCACGTGATCGCCGCCGTCTATCCGGCGATGAACCGCACGGCCGCCGAGCGGCTGACGCTGATCGCGGTCGGCGGCTACGGCCGGGCCGAGATGGCGCCGCATTCGGACGTCGACATCGCCTTCATCCACCCCACCCGGCAGGCCCCGTGGTGCGAGCAGGCGATCGAGGCGATGCTCTATTACCTGTGGGACCTCGGGCTCAAGGTCGGCCATTCGAGCCGCTCGGTCGACGAGACCATCCGCATGGCGCGCGCCGACCTGACGATCCGCACCGCGCTGCTCGAAGGGCGCTACGTGTGGGGCGACCAGGCGCTCTACGACGAGACCGTCCGCCGGTTCGCCGCCGAAGTAGTCGCCGGCACCGAAAAGCAGTTCGTGGCCGAAAAGCTCGAGGAGAGGAACGCCCGCCACCGGCGGATGGGCGACAGCCGCTATGTCGTCGAGCCCAACGTCAAGGACGGCAAGGGCGCGCTGCGCGACCTGCAGACGCTCTACTGGATCGGCAAATATATCCACAAGGTTAGGAGCGCCGCCGAACTGGTCGAGGCGGGGCTGTTCACGCGCGCCGAATACAAGAGCTTCCGCCGCGCCGAGGGTTTCATGCTGGCGGTGCGCTGCCACCTCCACACGCTTACCGGGCGGCCCGAGGACCGGCTGACGTTCGACCTCCAGCGCGCGGTCGCCGCGCGGATGCGTTTCTCCGACCGCCCGGGCAAGAGCGCGGTCGAGCGGTTCATGCAGTTCTACTTCCTCCAGGCCAAGCGGGTCGGCGCGCTGACCGGGGTGTTCCTCGCGCATATCGACGAGCAGTTCGCCAGGAACCGCGCGCGCACCGGGCTGCTCGCGAGCTTCACCCCGCGCGCGCGCAGCCTGAAGGGGTACCGGGTGTTCGGCGGGAAGATCGCCGCGCCGTCGGACGACTGGTTCCGCGCCGATCCGGTGCGCCTGATCGAGCTGTTCCAGCTCGCCGAGGCGCACGGGCTCGACATCCACCCCGACACGATGCGGCTGGCCGCGCGCGAGGCCGGGCTGATCCGCCAGGGGGTGCGCGAGGATCCGCGCGCCAACGCGCTGTTTCTCGAGCTGCTCAGCGGGCGGAACGATCCCGAAGGCGCGCTGCGGTGGATGAACGAGGCGGGGGTCTTCGGCCGCTTCGTCCCCGACTTCGGCCGGGTCGTCGCGCAGATGCAGTTCGACATGTATCACCACTACACGGTCGACGAGCACACCATCCGCGCAATCGGGCTGCTCAGCCGGATCGAGAAGGGCGAGCTCACCGCCGACCATCCGCGCTCGAGCAAGCTGATCCACGAGGTCGCCAGCCGGCGCGTGGCCTACGTCGCGGTGCTGCTGCACGATATCGCCAAGGGGCGCGGGGGCGATCATTCGCTGCTCGGCGGTCAGGTGGCCGAAGCGCTGTGCCCGCGGTTCGGGCTCGATGCCGGCGAGACCGCGCTGGTCGCCTGGCTGGTCCGCCAGCACCTGTTGATGAGCCGCACCGCGTTCAAGCGCGATCTGACCGACCCCAAGACGATCGAGGATTTCGTCGGCCAGGTGCAGGGGCTGGAGCGGCTGCGGCACCTGATGATCCTCACCGCGGTCGATATCCGCGCCGTCGGGCCCGGCACCTGGAACAGCTGGAAGGGCCAGCTGCTGGGCGAGCTCTACGACGCGGCGGAGGAGCATCTGCGGCTCGGCCACATGCGCCACGGGCGGAAGGAACGGGTGGCGGCGAAGAAGGCCGCCGTCGCCGCGGTTCTTGCCGAACGTGCCGACATTCTCGCCGAATATGCCGACCGCTTCGACGACAGCTACTGGATCGCCGAGCCCGAGGACATCGCCGCGCTCAACCTCGTGCAATACGCGCGGGCGCACGAAAGCGCGGGCGAGCTGTCGGTGCACTGCGAGGTCTACCCCTCGCGCGGCGCGACGCTGGTGACGGTGATCGCCGCCGACCATCCGGGGCTGTTCTACCGCATCGCCGGCGGCATCCACCTCGCCGGCGCCAACATCATCGACGCGCGCATCCACACCACGCGGAGCGGCTGGGCGGTGGACAACTTCCTGGTGCAGGATCCGCAAGGGCGCCCGTTCAGCGAACCCGCGCAGATCAAGCGGATCGAACAGGCGATCGCCGATGCGCTCGCCAACCGCAGCGCGCTGGTGCCCGAGCTCGCCCGGCGCCCGCTGGCGCACAGCCGGGCCGGCGCGTTCGACGTGCGCCCGGTGGTCACCTTCGACAACCAGGCCTCGGGCCGCTTCACGGTGATCGAGGTCAACGCGCGCGACCGCCCGGCGCTGCTCAACCGCCTCGCCCGGGCGCTGTTCGAAAGCCGCCTGCTGGTGTTCAGCGCCCACATCACCAACTATGGCGAGCGCGCGGCGGATACGTTCTACGTGACCGACCTCACCGGCGGCAAGATCACCGGCGCGGCGCGGCTGAAGGCGGTCGAGGCCGCGCTGCTCGACGCCGCCAGCGACGAACGCCAGGCGGAGCTGGAGAGCGCCTGACCCCCCGGACGGGGAGGGGAAGGATCAACTTCGCTCGCCGAACAGGGCGGTGCCGACGCGGATGTGGGTGGCGCCGAGCATTACCGCGGTCTCGAAGTCGCCGCTCATTCCCATGCTGCGGCCCGCCAGCCCGTTGTCGCGGGCGAGCTTGTCGAGCAGGGCAAAGAACGGGGCGGGCTCGATCCCCGCGGGGGGCACGCACATCAGGCCGATCACCGGCAGGTTCGCCGCGCGCGCCTCGGCCAGCAGCGCGGGCAGGCCGGCGACCGGACAGCCGCCTTTCTGCGGTTCCTCGCCGACATCCACCTGCACAAACGATTCAACCCGGCGCCCGAGCTTGTCGAACGCGCGGGCGAGGGCGCCGACGAGGTTCGGCCGGTCGAGCGAATGGATGCAGTCGAACAGCCGCGCGGCGTCCTCGGCCTTGTTCGACTGCAGCCGCCCGACGAGATGGAGCCGCGCGTCGGGCCAGCGTTCGCGCAAGGCGGGCCACTTGGCGGCGGCTTCCTGCACCCGGTTCTCGCCGAACGTGCGGTGGCCGGCTTCGAGCAGCAGGGCGACTGACTGGGCCGGGTGGGTCTTGCTCA
Organism: Cypionkella sp.; assembly: GCA_041730635.1. Taxonomy (GTDB): domain Bacteria; phylum Pseudomonadota; class Alphaproteobacteria; order Sphingomonadales; family Sphingomonadaceae; genus Tsuneonella. The sequence continues at coordinate 535 of JBGSBH010000074.1, read as the reverse complement.
CCGCGACCAGCGTCACCTCGGCAGGCTCGCGCCGGGCGATCCTGCCCGCCTTCGCCACACGATCGTGGATTTCGCGGAGACGCAACGCTGCGTTCATGGGCCGGCGCGCTATAACGGCGCCATGGGCCTGTCACTCCCCGATCTGTGGTTGCTGTCCGACGCGCGCAACGACGAGCTGCTCCCGCGTGCGATCCGCGCGCTGCCGCGCGCTTCCGCGTTCGTCTACCGCCACTATCACCTCGATCCGCGGGCGCGGCGCGCGCGGTTCGACGAGCTGGCGCCGATCGCGCGCGAGCATGGCCACCTGCTGATCCTGTCGGGCAGCGATGACGAGGCCCGGGCGTGGGGCGCGGCCGGATCGTATGGCCCGCCCGAAGCGATCGGCGAGGCGCCCGAGCTGCTGCGCATCGTCACCTGCCACGACGGGCACGAGATCGCCCACGCCAATGCCGCCGGGGCGGACGCGGCCATGCTCTCCCCGGTGTTCGCCACCCGCACTCACCCCAACATTGCGCCGCTCGGGCCCGAGCGGCGT
>JBGSBH010000073.1:0-9940 GCA_041730635.1 Cypionkella sp. | reverse complement strand
CGACATCGCCTACGAGCTCGAGACGACGATGGAGAGCCGCGGCAAGTCCTTGGACGTGCTCGAGCCGACCCGTGTCAGCCCGGGCGATCTCATCACCGTGCGCCAGCAGGTGCCGCTGGGCCTCGGCCACGCGATCTGGTGCGCCCGCGCGATCGTGGGGGACGAGCCGTTCGCGATCCTCCTCCCCGACGAGCTGATGGTCGCGCAGAAAGGCGGCGGGACCGGCTGCATGAAGCAGATGGTCGAGGCCTACGAGGAAGTCGGCGGCAACCTCATCAGCGTGCTCGAGGTGCCGGCGGAGGAAGTCTCCAGCTACGGCGTGATCGCGCCGGGCGCGGCGGTGTCGGACACGCTCACCGAAGTGACCGGCCTCGTCGAGAAGCCCCCGCGCGGGAGCGAGCCGTCGAACAAGATCATCTCGGGCCGCTACATCCTCCAGCCCGAGGTCATGCGCACGCTCGAAGGGCAGGCGGCGGGCGCCGGCGGCGAGATCCAGCTGACCGACGCGATGGCGCGGATGATCGGCAGCCAGCCGTTCCACGCGGTGACTTTCGCCGGCCGCCGGTTCGACTGCGGCAGCAAGGTCGGCTTCGTCGAGGCGACGCTGGCGCTCGCGCTCGAGCGCGCGGACATGGGCGCCGAGGTGCGCCGCATGGCGGAGCGGCTGCTGGCCGTGCGATGACCGCCCCGGCGTGATCCCCACCCCGGCCTTCGTCGAGGCGATCGGGCTCAGCGGCCACCAGGCGGTGACCCTGGCGGTGCTGGTGGCGGTGGTCGGCGCGCTGATCCTCGACCGCTTCCGCGCCGACGTCGTCGCGCTGACCGGCGCCGCGGTGCTGCTGATGGCGGGCGCGGTGCGCCCGGTCGACGTCCAGGTCGCCTTCGCCAGCCCGGCGCTGATCGCGCTCGCCAGCCTGTTCGTGATCGCCTACGCGATGGAGCGCGCCGGGCTGCTCGATCTCGCCATCCGCGGCGGGGTGTGGCTCGCGCGGCGGGCCGGCGCGGCGGGCATCTGGGTGGTGATGAGCGCGTGCGGCGCGGTGTCCGCCTTTCTCAACAACACCCCGATCGTGGTGCTCGCGGCGCCGGTGATCAAGGACGTCGCGGCGAGCGTCGGGCTCGATCCGCGGCGCTACCTGATGCCGCTGTCGTACCTCACCGTGCTCGGCGGGTGCTGCACGCTGATCGGCACCTCGACCAACCTCTTGGTCAACGACATGGCCCGCGCGAGCGGCACGGCGAGCTTCACGATGTTCGAGATCGCCCCCGTCGGCCTCGCGGTAGCGGTCGCCGGCGCGGCGTTCCTGCTCGTGTTTTCCGGCCGGCTGATCCGCTTCGACGAGGGCGCCGCGGGGGAAGCGCCGCCGCTGCCGCCGATGCTGGGGCCGCGCCACGGCGACCATTCGGCCTCGGTCGGCGATGCCGCGGTGTTCGCCCCGCAGCACACCTTCCACCCGTGGAAGGCGCTCGCCTCGCTGGCGGTGTTCGTCGCCGCGGTGGCAGGGGCGACGATGGGGGTGGCGCCGATCGCGGCGACCGCGTTCACCGGGGCGGTGGTCCTGATCCTCATCCGGGTGATCGACGCCGACGAGGCCTATCGCGGGCTGCGCCCCGAGATCCTCATGTTGATCGCCGGGATGGTGGTGATCGGGGTGGCGATGGAGGAGACCGGGCTGGCCGCGGCGGCAACCGACCGGCTGGTCGCCGCGGTCGGCCCAATGGGCCCGCTGGTCGCGCTGGTGCTGTTCTACGGCGCGGCGCTGCTGCTCACCGAGCTGCTCTCCAACGCGACCGTGGCGGTGCTGCTGACCCCGGTGGCGGTGAGCCTCGCCGAAGGCCTCGCGGTCAGCCCCAAGCCGTTCGTCGCGGCGGTGATGATCGCCGCCAGCGCCGCCTTCGCCACCCCGTTCGGCTACCAGACCAACGCGCTGGTCTACAGCCTCGGCAAGTACCGCTACATGGACTTCGTCCGCGTCGGCCTGCCATTGGACCTCGTCACCTGGGCGGCGGCGTGCGTGGCGATCCCGCTGGCGTTTCCGTTCTAGGGGCGGCGGATCAGGCGGCGAGCAGCGCGATCATCGGCTCGCGCCCGTCGTCCGGATCGAGCCCGCCGCGACCCGCTTGCGCGCGCGCTGAAAACCCTCGCCTTCGACCCGCTCGACCGAGAGGGCCTTCTTTTCCGCCGGGCTGCCGGCTTGGGCGAGCGGTTGCTGCGGGGTCAGGCGGCGAGGCCGAGCCGCTCGATCTCGCGCGCGAATTCGAACTTCAGCTGTTCGGCTTCGTCTTCCGGCAGCCACTTGGCCATGTTGGGGAAGACGATCTGCCACACCCGTTGCTTCTTTTCGGGCCACGGCGTGGCGGGCGCGGCCCGGGCGCGCTCGAGCACTTCGTGCAACCGCCGCCGCACGCGGTCGGGATCGGGGGCGATGTCGGGCTGGCGGGCGTGGGGAATGCGCCCCTCGCCCTCGCCGAACATGCTGAACTGATCGCCGAACAGGTCGCTCATTCGCTCCGCTCTTCCCGGGCCTGCGGCGGGTCCGCCGCGGGCGCCAGCCCGAGCTCCTCGCGGCTCAGGGTATCGGCAAGCACTCGTTCGAGAACAAGGTCGGCGCGGTCGAACCAGTGGAGAAGTTCGCTCGGCGGGGTAACCGGCGCTAGCCCCCGCCCATCGGAACGAGAGCCACCGGTGTTCGTTATATGTTCGCAACCCGCAAGGAGGGCGACATGGCAAGGAACACCGGCGAGGGCCACCGCAAGGGCGCGGTCGATAGGCGCACCGAGGTCAAGAACCCGAAGACGGGGGATTGGGTGAAGCGCAACCGCGACGCGGACAGCGATGACAACGGCGAGTTCATGGACGTCAAGGAAGACGGCACCGAGCATAAGGGGGTCGCCAACGAACCTGACAAGAGGCGCAAAGGCGGCTCATAAGGGCCGGCTCTTTGCGGGCGCGGTCGACCGGGCGACCCGGCGATTAGTGCGACGGTTGGCGGCGGGCGCGGCGGCGGTCGGCTGGACCAGGCGCTCGTACAGCCGGAACAGATGCTCGACCCGCGCGCGCTCGTCCGCGAAGCCGCGCGGGTTGTAGAGCCGGTCCACCGCGGCATCGAGCTCGCGGTGCGCGCGGCGCAGCTCGGGCGGCATGAAGTCGGGATCGTAAAGGTCGGCGAGGGTGGAACTGGCGTTCTTGTCCAGCGCCCGCGCGTCGAGCACCGCTTGCGCCAGCGCCTCGATCTTGCCCCGCTGGCCCGGCCCTGCCTCGGGCCAGGGGAAGGTGTTGTAAACGAGGCCGATTGAGTAGCGGTAGCGGCTCTCTAACCGCCCCCCGATCTGGCGCAGCCACGCCATGTGCATCGCGCTGGTGAGGATGGCGAAGTCGTAGAGCGTGGCCTCAAGCTTCACGATCACTGCGTCCGTGGGAATTGCTGGCGGCTCTTCCCACGCAATAGGCATGTAATCGCGACGCTCGGAGCTAACGCGGGGCAGGACCAGAAAAGGTGCCCGCGGAATCTGCTCCAGCGCAAATCGATGAGGATGATTTGCCGCGGCCAAGGTGCTCTTGCGCTTGCTCTTCTCTCTAAACGCGCGGACGCGACGCACGCGCTCGGTGATGCCGGGACTTCGGCGCAATTCACCAGCGGGCGCATCTCGCAGATTGAGCACGAAGCGAACCGTTCCGTTGATCAGCTCATCCGCTCCAATCAATCGAGCGAAAAACCGCTCTGTCGATGGCTCGGCCAGCAAAAAGGCCGAGCGCTCGGCGGGGAGGAACGTAAGGAACCCGTCGTCGATGATCTGAGACCCGATGCTAAGGGGGCCGGGCGCGGAAAGGGGCTTGCTCTCGCTTTTCACCGTCCCAAACCGCTCACCTTCCGAGGAGCCAAACAAATACGCCGTCAGCCACTCGTGCTGCGTCTCGACCGGCTCGCCCTTCGGCACCGGATAGCTGAACAGCCGCTTTTCCTTCGACTCGCTGCCGCGCTGGGCCAGGCCGACGATCACGCAGTGCACCGCCGCGCGGCCGGGCCAGACGAAAGTGCGGTGGCCGAAGGCGATCTCCAGCCGCCGCTCGTTGAACAACTTGGGCCAGAGCTGCGCGACCTGCTCGCCCTGCGTGATCGAGTTGGTCGCGACGAAGGCGATCTTGGCCTCCCCGCCCTGCACGTAGTCGCCCGCCTTGAGGAACCACGCCGCGACGTAATCGAGCGTGCCCCCGCTGCCGCCGAGCTTGGCGATCCGCCGCACCTGCGCGCGCTGCTCCGCTGATTGCATCTTCGCGCCCACGAACGGCGGGTTGCCGAACACATAGCTGCACCGCTCCGCCGGCAGCACCTTGTTCCAGTCGATCTCCAGCGCATCGGCGTGGCGGATGTGCGGCGCGTGGACCAGCGGGATCGAGGGGATGTGCTCGCCGTAGGCATCGCCGAGGTTCACGTTGGCGATGTGATCGGTCATCCACAGCGCCACTTGCGCGATCTGGCTGGGAAATTCGTCGATCTCGATGCCGTAGAACTGCTCCACCGAAACCTTGGAAATCTCGCTCGCGCCCAGCGCCAGGCGGGTGCCGGGCGGATGCAACTCCTCGATCACCTGTCGTTCGAGGTCGCGCAGCTCGCGGTAGGTCACGACGAGAAAGTTGCCCGCGCCGCACGCAGGATCGAAGAAGGTCAGCGTGGCGAGCTTCTCGTGAAAGGCGTTGAGCGCGGCCGTCCGCCGATCCCCCTTGCTCGTCGCCTTCAGTCGCTCGAACTCGTCGTGCAGTTGCTCGAGGAACAGCGGGCCGATCACCCGGAAGATCGCCTCTTCCGGCGTGTAATGCGCGCCCTGCGCGCGGCGGGTCACGCTGTCGATCACCCCTTCGAACAGGGCGCCGAAGATCGCCGGCGAAACGCTGCCCCAGTCGAACGCGCTGGCGTCGATCAGGATATCGCGCAGCGCGTTGTTGAAAGTGGCCGTGCCGATCGGTTCTTCGAACAGCCTGCCGTTGATGTAGGGATATTCCCGCAGGTGTTCGGGCAGGCTCGCCTGGCGATCGTTCGTGGTGCCGTTCCGGCCGTCGGGCGTGTTGAGCACCTCGAACAACTGGGTGATGAACGCCCCCAGGTCGCTCCCGTCCGGCCGGGTGCGCTCCTGGAGGTCGAGCCACAGCTTGTCGCGTTCCCAGATGCCGGTGTCGTCGGCGAAGAGGCAGAACAGCAAGCGCACCAGCAGGAGCTGGAGCTTGTGCCCGGTATAGCCGTCCTCGGCGAGCTGGCGGTGAAGCCGGCTGAGCAGCGCGGTCGCCTTTGGATTGACCGGTTTCTGGTTCTTGAACTGGCGAACTTCATTGCCGGTGATGAAGGCGAAGCGGGTGATGTGGCGCTTCAGCTCGGGCAGGGTGAAAGTGGTCGGGGGCCCGCCCTTCTCGAGATCGAGCAGCTCCCAGCGCTGGAAGTCGCAAGTGAGGATATAGCGGGGCTTCTCGCCCGCAGGCAGAGCCTCATAGTAATCCAGCGCCTGATCGTTCGCCTTGCGCAGGTCGAGCCCGGCGCTCTTTTGCTCGACGATCAATGTGCCGGGCATATATAGGTCGATGAAGCCCTGTTTGTTCTTGGGCAGGTTGCGGACCCGTTGCTCGTAAACCGCGACCTGACCGCGGTCGACGCCGAAGATCGCGAAGAAATCGTTGTAGAACGTCTGCGTGTGGCCCTTCTCGTAGTGAGCGGCCTTGTGCTTTTCCGAGAATGCCGCCGCGCGAGCCCGCCATTCGTTTGCGTTGATGGTCATGCGCCCCCCTCGCGCCCTTCCCTAGCGCGCCCGGAATCGCGCGGCAAACAAACCGTTTTCCTACAGCCCGGGGGCTCTGCTAGCTTCGCATCGGCTCTTTGTTACCGTCGATCTTCCCCGCCACGCCGGCCGCGGCCAGGCGCTGCTTCTTGACGCGAAAAACCGTGCCCCCGGTGCGCGAGTTTCGCAAAGTTAGTCATGAAACCCGTTGCCAGGCTGAACGAATCGCCCGCGAATCAGGCGGCCGTCACCCGCAGCGGCAGGGTCTTCAGTCCGCCGACGAAGGTGCTCTTCGAGCGGGCCCATTCGCCCGCCAGCTAGACCCGCTCCACCCGGTCGAGCAGCTCCTCGAACAGGAGGCGCATCTCCAGCCGCGCGAGGTGGAGGCCAAGGCACTGGTGCGCGCCGGCGCCGAACGCGAGGTGGCGGTTGGGGCTGCGGGCGGCGTCGAACCGGCGCGGCTCGGGAAACTGCGCCGGGTCGTGGTTGGCGGCGACGTAGTTGATCATCAGCCAGTCGCCCGCCGCGATGGCCTGCCCGCCGACCTCGGTATCGCAGGCCGCGGTGCGCATGAAGTGCTGGACCGGGCTGGTCCAGCGGATCGCCTCCTCGACGATGCCGGGGAGCAAGGAGCGGTCGGCGCGGACCCGGGCCCACTGCTCCGGATCCTGCGCCAGCGCGAGCTTCGCGCCCGCCGTGCTGGCGCTGGTGGTGTCGTGCCCGGCGGCGGCGACGATGATGTAGTAGCCCATCATGTCGCGGTCGTTGAGCGGCGCGCCGTCGACCGTCGCGTTGGCGATCGTGCTGGCGACGTCGCCGGTCGGCCGGGCGCGCTTCTCGGCGGTGAGCCGGGCGAAGTAGGCCTCGAAGTCCTTGACCGCGCCGGCGACGATCTGGGTGATGACCTCGGGCGGCAGGTCCTTCATCCCCGACTGGTTGAGGTCCTCGTCCTGCCCGCCGAACATCTGCTGGGTGAGCGTGAGCATTCGCGCCTCGTCTTCCTCGGGCACGCCGAGGATCTGCATGACGACGTGCAGCGGATAGGGCGCGGCGACGGTCTTGACGAAGTCGCACTCCGGCCCGGCGGCGAGCAGCCGGTCGACCGCGCCCTTCGCGATCGCGCGGATCTCGCCTTCCAGCCCGCGCAGGTTCTTCGGCATGAACCATTCCTGCGTCAGCTTGCGGTACTTCATATGGATCGGCGCGTCGAAGGTGACGAGGCTCGCCACCATGTGCTCGCTGCCGCCGCTGAAGGCCTTGGCGAACTCGATCCCGTCGGTCAGGCTGAAGACCACGGTGCGCGGGTTGTTGAGGAAGGTCGCGTTGTCCTTCGAGATGCGCATCACGTCGTCGTAGCGGGTGATCAGCCAGAACGGCGGGAACAGGTTCGGCGCTTCGGGCCCCGGCTCGATCCGCGCGACCGGCATGTGCTCGCGCAGCCAGTCGAACGTGTCGAGCAAGGGATCCCACCCGGCGTAGGCGGCGGGATCGATCACCTGGCGGGCGACTTCGTGGGGGGCGACGTTCGGGGCCGCGGTCGCCATCGTCATACCTCCTGAGCGGCGCGCGCCCGGTACTCGTCCTTGAGCTTGCGCTTGTAGAGCTTGCCGTTCGCCTCGCGCGGCAGCTCGGCGCGGAACTCGATCAGCCGCGGCAGCTTGAGCCGCGCGAGCTTGCCCCCGAGGAACTCGAGCAGCTCCGCCTTGAGGGTTTCGTCGGCGCGGGCCGGGTCGGCCGGCTGAACCACCGCGACGACTTTCTCGCCCATGTCCGGATCGGGCGCGCCGATCACCGCCGCGTCGACCACCTTGGGGTGGGTGATCAGCAGGTTCTCGATCTCCTGCGGGTAGATGTTGACCCCGCCCGAGATGATCATGTTGGAGCGCCGGTCGGTCAGGTAGAGGTAGCCGTCGGCGTCGAGCTTGCCGATGTCGCCCAGCGTGGTCCAGCCCTCGGCATGAGTCGCCTCGGCGGTCTTCTCGGGATCGTTGTGGTAGGCGAACTGGTTCTCGTTCTCGAAGAACACCACACCTTCCTCGCCCACCGGCACTTCGTTGCCGTCGGCGTCGCAGATGTGCGGCACGCCCATGATCGGCTTGCCGACCGAGCCGGGATGCTCGAGCCAGGCCTGCGAAGTGAGGAAGGTCATCCCGTTGCCTTCGGAGCCGGCGTAGTATTCGAGCAGGATCGGCCCCCACCAGTCGATCATCGCCCGCTTGACCTCGACCGGGCACGGCGCGGCGGCGTGGATCGCGCGCTTGTGGGTCGACAGGTCGTAGCGGGCGCGGATTTCGGCGGGCAGCTTGAGCATGCGGACGAAGTGCGTCGGCACCCACTGGCTGTCGGTTACCCGGTACTTCTCGATCGCCGCCAGCGCGGCCTCGGCGTCGAACTTCTCCATCACGACTACCGTGCCGCCGAGGCTGTGCGCGGTCATCGTCCAGCGGAACGGCGCGGCGTGATAGAGCGGACCCGGCGAAAGGTAGACGACGCTGCCGTCGGTCGGCCAGCCGAAGGCCGCCGCCGCCAGCATCAGCAGCGGGCTCACCGCCATGTGGTCGGGATCGGGCGGGATGGCCGGCTTGATCCCCTTGGGCCGACCGGTGGTGCCCGAGCTGTAAAGCATGGTGAGGCCCACGCTCTGGTCGGCGATCGGCTCGGCCGGCATCCCGGCGACCACCGCCGCGGCATCCGCGTCAGTATCGAACACCAGTTGCTCGACCGCGGGAAGCAGCTCGCGCAGTTCGGCGAGCCGCGGGGCGAACTGGCCCGAGCTGATCAGCAGCTTCGCCCCGCTATCCTGCAGGATATAGGCGACCTCGTCGGCCGTCAGGTGCGTCGAGATCGGCACCAGCGTGGTGCCTGCGCGCTGGTTACCCCAGGCGATCTCGAGATATTCGGGCCGATTCTCGAGCCACAGGCCGACGGTGTCGCCCGGGCCGATCCCGCGCGCGCGAAACATCTGCGCAATCCGGTTGGCGGCGGCGTCCAGCTCGCCGAAGGTCACCGTGCGACCGCTCCCGGCCATGATGATCGCCGGGTGATCGGGGCGGCCCTGCGCGTGAATCGTCGGATGCATCGTTCTCTCCCGCGAAGGAGATTAGTTTCGCATCGCAACCGGGCAAGCGAAAAGGGCGGCGAGCCTTTCGCTCACCGCCCTCTGCCGGCACCCCTCCCCGGAGCCCGGGCCCGCCGTTCGCGCGGCGGGCTGAATATCTTGCCGGCTTACTTCGCGGCGAGGCCCGAACCCGCGGCGGCGCCGCTTTCGGCCATGTAGGGAACCGGGTTCACCGCCTGGCCGGCGACGCGCACTTCGTAATGAAGGTGGGGGCCGGTCGAACGGCCGGTCGAGCCGACGTAACCGATCACTTCGCCCTTGCGAACCCGCTGGCCGGGCGCGACCGCGATCCGCGACATGTGCGCGTAACGGGTTTCCAGCTCGCCGCCGTGATCGATGGCGACGAACAGGCCGTAGCTCGAGAACCATTCGGCCTTGCCCACGGTGCCATCGGCGGTGGCGTAGATCGGGGTGCCGGTCGGCGCGGCGAGGTCGATCCCCTTGTGCGCACGGGTGCCGCCGAGAACCGGGTGCGTGCGCAGGCCGAAGCCGCTGCTGGCATAGCCGATCGCGAGCGGGGCGCGCGAGGGAATGGAGACGCCGGTCGAGGCCGCGATTGGGTTCTGCACCGTCGCCGGAACGCCGCTGTCGAGCGCCTGCCAGCTGGCGAACAGCTGCTTGAACTGCTCGTCGCCGCTGATCCCGTTCGCCTTCGCATCGCGCACCGGGGCGGCGATATCGGCTGCGGCGGCGCTGGCGTTGGCGAGGGCGGGCGTGGCGCCCGAAAGGAACATGCCGACCGCGGCGAGTGCGGCAAAAAACCGGCGCTGGATAAGGTTTGCGACCAAGTTACCCGTCCTTCGTTTCGGTGCACCCCCCGGTGCCCGGCGACCACAAGCGACTGGCGCAAAGCGCCTTTCGCAACTTTTTTGAGACTGATCGGAACCCCCCCGCCGTCTCGTGAGTTGGGGGTTAGCCGGCGAAAGATTTAACAAGCAAGTGCAGCACAGGCACTGAGCGATAAACCGGCTGTCGAACGCGCTGAGTCGTTGAACGGTGGCTTCAGACCACCACGAAAATGCCTGCGCACCAGCAAAATCCATAGCGATTCCGGGG
>JBGSBH010000072.1:0-9946 GCA_041730635.1 Cypionkella sp. | reverse complement strand
GTCGGCCTCGCTCGAATAGTCGAGGTTGGTCTGGATGGTGCAGGTCCTGAGCATCATGTCGAGCCCCAGGCTGCCCACCCGCGGCATGTGCTGCAGCATGATCGCGTAGCGGCCCTTGGGCATGATCGGCAGCTGGCTCCGCGTCTTGTCGGGCCACATGCCGAGGCCGAGGAAGCCGACCCCGCACTTCTCGCCGATCGCTTTCACCTGTTGCAGGTGCCGCCCGGTCTCGGCGCAGGTCTGATGCAAATTCTCGACCGGGGCGCCCGACAGCTCGAGCTGGCCGGCGGGCTCGAGGCTCACCGTCCCGTCCGCGCCGCGCAGGGCGATGACCTTGCCGCCTTCCTCGACCGGCTCCCACCCGAACTGGGTGAGCGCCATCAAGAGGTCGCGGATGCCGCCGGCCTCGTCGTAGGACGGCGCATGGTGATCGGGCAGCTTGTAGACGAGCTTCTCGTGCTCGGTCCCGATGCGCCAGGCCTCGCGCGGCTTCTCACCCCCTGTCATCGGCGCCACGAGCTCATGGCGGTGCTCGATGACCGGTTCGTCGGCGGCGGAAGCCTCGCGGGTGCTCATGGCCGGTTGCACTAGGAAACCGGTCGCGGCCGCGCCAGTGATTAATCCCGCCAATCCCCCGCAGCGGCCATCCACAGCGCCAGCGCGGCGAGCGCGGCGGTCTCGGCCCGAAGCACGCGCGGGCCGAGCGAGATCGGCACCGCCTGCGGCAAGGCACGGATGGCGGCGCGCTCGGCGTCGTCGAACCCGCCCTCGGGCCCGGTGAGCAGCGCCGCGGGACCAGGCCGGGCGAACGCGCGGGCCGCGGGCTCGCCGCCGCTCTCGTCGGCGAAGAACAGTGTGCGCTCTCCCGGCCAGTCGCGCAGCAGCCGGTCGAGCGGCACCGGCTCGGCGAGTGTGGGGAGGGCGGTGCGGGCGCACTGTTCGGCGGCTTCGACGGTCACCGCGCGGGCGCGCTCGAGGTTGAGCTTATCGGCGACGCAGCGGCGGGTGACGACCGGGCGGATCGCCGCCGCGCCGAGCTCGGTCGCCTTTTCGAGCACCAGGTCGAAGCGGTCCTTCTTGATCAGGGCGGGGCACAGCCACAGGTCGGGCACCGCCTCGCGCGGGCGCAGGCGCTGGGCGATCTCGAGCGTGACCGTGCGCTTGCCGACTTGCGTCACCCGGGCCGCCCACTCGCCGGTCGCGTCGTCGCACAGCACCACTGTATCGCCCGGCGCGACGCGCATCACGCGGGCCAGATAGTGCGCCGGGTTGCCCTCGATCGCGATAGTGGCGCCCAGCGCCAGCGGCGGCGGCACAAACAGGCGCGGGGCGCTCCTCGGCGGCCAGGCGGGGGTCGCGGGCATGGTTGCTGGCGCTATCGCCTTAATCCTCCCCCGTCATCCCCGCGCAGGCGGGGATTCACCGCGGGCGCTCGTTGATCGATCCCCGCTTCCGCGGGGATGACGATCATAATAGGGACCGCATAATGGCCTCGTCCGACAGCATCGTACCCGACAGCGAGCATCGCGGCATCGTTTCGCGGCTGCCGCGGCGCCTGCGCGATCTCGCGCTGCTCGCGCGGTTCGACCGGCCGATCGGCTGGTGGCTGCTGTTCTGGCCGTGCGCGTGGGGGGTGTGGCTGGCGGGCGCCGGCTGGCAGCTCGCGCTCGTCGGCTGGCTGCTGCTCGGCAGCATCGCGATGCGCGGCGCGGGGTGCGTCTACAACGATATCGTCGATGCCGATCTCGACCGGCAGGTGGCGCGCACCGCCAGCCGCCCGGTGGCGAGCGGGCGGGTGTCGCCCCGGCTCGCCTGGGCCTGGCTCGCCGCGCTGTGCCTCGTCGGGCTCGTGGTGCTGCTCCAATTGCGCTGGCAGGCGCAGCTCGTCGCGCTCGCCAGCCTGGCGCTGGTCGCCGCTTATCCGTTCATGAAGCGGGTGACCTGGTGGCCGCAGGCCTGGCTCGGCCTCGTGTTCACCTGGGGCGCGCTGGTCGGCTGGGCGGCGCTGCGCGGCGACAAGCTCGAGGTGCTCGCCGCGCTCTACGCCGGGTCGGTGTTCTGGTGCATCGGCTACGACACGATCTATGCGCTGCAGGACCGCGAGGACGATGCGCTCGTCGGCATCCGCTCGAGCGCGCTGCGCCTCGGCGACCAGGTGCAAGCGGGGGTGCTCGCGTTCTACTGCCTCGCGTTGACTTTCTGGGGCCTCGCCTTCTGGCTGCTACGGGCGGACTGGCTCGCGCTGCTCGCGCTCGCCCCGGCGGCGGCGCACCTCCTGTGGCAGGGGCTCACCCTCGAGCCAGCCGATCCGGTGAACCCGCTCACGCGCTTCCGCTCGAACCGCTGGGCCGGCGCGCTGGTGGCGGCGGCCTGCTTCGTCGTGGGGAATGCCTGATGTGCAACCTCTACCGGATGACCAAGAGCCCGAGCGAGGTCGCCAGGTGGTTCGAGGCGGTGAACGGGGCCGCCGGCGCCAACTTCGCCGAGGAGCTCTACCCGGGCTACCCCGGATTGGTGGTGGCGGAAGGCCGCCTGCGGCCGATGACCTGGGGGGTGCCGGTGGTGCTCAAGGGCAAGCAGGGCCAGGCGCTCAAGCCCAAGCCGGTCACCAACGCGCGCGACGACAAGCTCACCACCGCGTTCTGGCGCGACAGCTTCGCGAAGCGGCGCTGCCTGATCCCGGTCACCCAATGGGCCGAGGCCGAGGGCGAGAAAGGGCGCATGACCCGCACTTGGTACCGCGTCGCGGGCGAGGAGCTGTTCGCCGTCGCCGGCGTGTGGCGCCCGACGGCCGAGTGGGGTCACGCCTACGCGATGGTTATGGCCGACGCCTGCAGCCAGATGGTCGAGGTGCACGATCGGATGCCGGTGATCCTCCCGCGCGAGCAATGGGCGGGCTGGCTCCACGGCGACGAAGCCGAAGCGCTCGCGCTGGCGCGCACCTGCGACCTCGAACTGGCGATGGAGCGCACCGGCGAACGCTGGGCGGGGAAGCCCAAGGCGGCAGAGGAAACGCTGCTCTAGTCCTCCGGCCCCAACGAGGGGTCGAGGTCGCGCGGGCGCTGGAAGTGGACGAGCTTGCCGCATTCCTTGTCGAGCGCGGCCCAGTCGTCGATCGCCAGCTCGAGCAGCGCGAAGGTCGCGGTGGGGAACTTGACCGCCGCCTCGTCGAACAGCGCGTTCTCGTTGGCGGGCGCGACCAGCGCGAACAGCAGGTCCTGCAGCCCGGGGTTGTGCCCGGCGAGCAGCACCGCGCGCGCCTCGCCCACGCCGCGAAGCACTTCGAGCAGCGTCTCGGCATCGGCGAGGTAGATGCGCGCGTCGTAGCGCACGTCGCTGTCGGGCAGCGCTTCGGCGAGCGTTGCCTTGACCCGCTCCGCCGGGCTCGCCAGCACGCGGTCGAAGCGGGTGTCCTGCGCCCGGATATGCCCGCCGATCAGCCGCGCCCCGCGCCGGCCGCGCTCGTTCAGGCCGCGGTCGAAATCGCGCTGGCCGATATCGTCCCAGTCGGATTTGGCGTGGCGCAGCAGGCCGAGCAGCTTCACGATGATCAGGTCGCCCCTTGCGGCGCCGGGAGTGCGGAGTCGGCGCCTGTCGGGGCGCCGTCTCGCCCCTCGGCCAGCCGTTGTAAAGCCTCGTCGAGCGTGCAGCGGACGATCGGCGTGCCGGGCGGGAAGGCGCTCAGCAGCCGGCTCGGAAACGCGGGCGAGAGCACCACGAAGTGGCCGCGGTCGTCCTTCGTTCGGATCAGCCGGCCGAACGCCTGCGCCAGCCGCGCGCGGATGATCCGGTCGTCGTAGGCCGAGCCGCCGTTCGCCGCCCGCCGAGCGCGGTGGAGGATCGTCGGGCGCGGCCAGGGGACCTGCTCCATCACCACGCAGCGCAAGGATCGTCCCGGCACGTCGACCCCGTCGCGCAAGGCATCGGTTCCGAGCAGGCTGGCGGCGGGATCGTCGCGGAAGATGTCGACCAGCGTGCCGGTGTCGATCGGGTCGACGTGCTGCGAGAACAGCGGCAGCCCGCTGCGCGCGAGCCGGTCGGCAATCCGCCCGTGTACCGCGCGCAGACGGCGGATCGCGGTGAACAGGCCTAGCACCCCGCCGCCGCACGCCTCGATGATCCGGCCGTATGCCCCCGCGAGACCGGGGATGTCGCCGCGCTGGATATCGGTGACGATCAGCACCTCGGCGTTGCTGGCGTAATCGAACGGACTCTCCGCCTCGCTCATGCGCGGCTGCGCGTCGAGGTGACGGGCACCGCTGCGTGCAACCGCGGCGTCCCAATCGGCGCCGTCCTTCAGCGTGGCGCTGGTCAGCATGACCCCGTGCGCGGGCTCGAGCACGACGCGCGCGAACGGTTTCATCGGATCGAGCCAGTGGCGGTGCAGCCCGACGTCGAACTCGCGGGTGTCGCTGCGCTCGACCGCCAGCCAATCGACGAACTCGGGGTCGCCCGGCCCGCCGAGGCGGTCGAGCAAAGCTTCCCATGCCGCGAGCAGATCGCAGCGCCACGCGAGCGAGTGCCGCGCGCCCTCGATCCGCGCGCGCCCTTGCGCATCGAGCCAGTCGGGCGGGTCGGCGAGGATCGCCTCGCGCCGGCCGCCGAGCCGCAACAGCGGCGAGCGGATCGTCGCGAGCGCGCCCGCCGCCTGCCCGGCGAGCTCGACCACCGGCCCGTCGAGCCCGGCCGCCTCGGTCTCGATGCCATAGCCCGCTTCAATCCCGCCGCTCTCGTCGCGCGCATAGGTCACCGCCCGCACCGCGCCGAGCAGCGCCTCGACCGGCCCGTGCGGGGTGCCGTCGACAAGCCGCTGCAGCCAGCCCTCGGCGGGCAGCGCCTGCGCCGCGGCGAGCGCCGCCTCGATCGCCGCGCCGCCGGCCTCGTCGTAGCTCGCCACATCGGCCAGCCGGGCGGCGAGCCCGCGCCGGCGGCCGCGCGATTGCTTCTCGGGGCCGACGATCCAGCGCCGCAGTTCGATCGCCTCGGCTCCGGTCAGCGCCGCGGCGAAAGTGCTGTCGGCCGCCTCGAACACGTGGTGGCCTTCGTCGAACACGATCCGCGTCGGCCGCTGCGCATGATCCCGCCCGCGGGCGGCGTTGACCATCACCAGCGCGTGGTTGGCGATCACGAGATCGGCCTGCGCCGAAGCGCGCGCGGCGTGCTCGATGAAGCATTTGCGATAATGCGGACAGCCGGCATAGACGCATTCGCCGCGCTGGTCGGTCAGCGCCGCGATCCCGCGCTTCCTGAACAGCGTGCCGAGCCACCCGGGCAGATCGCCGCCGATCATGTCGCCATCCTGGCTGAACGCGGCCCAGCGCGCGACGAGCTGGGCGAGGATCGCCGCGCGGCCGCCGAACCCGCCCGGCAGCGCGTCCTCCAGGTTCAGCAGGCAGAGATAGTTCTCGCGCCCCTTGCGCACGACTACCGGGCGGGTGCCGTCGGCGCGCGTCTGCGGCCAGGCGCGGCCGCTCTCGCGGCGGAGCTGGCGCTGCAGGTTCTTGGTGAAGGTGGAAACCCACACCGTGCCGCCGCTCCTCTCGCTCCACAAGTGCGCCGGGGCGAGATAGCCCAATGTCTTGCCGATCCCGGTGCCGGCCTGCGCCAGGTGGATGTGCGGCACCCCGCGCTTCGGCCGCGGCGCAAACATGCCCCCCGCCTCGCGCGCGTAGCGGCGTTGCCCCTCGCGCACTTCGGCGCCTTCGCCAGTGAGGCGGGCGAGGCGGGCCTCGACCTCTTCCTCCTCGATCAGGACGTGGCCCGGCTGCGGCCGCTCGGGCGCCTCTTCCCATTCGGGCAGCCGCGCGAACAGCCAGCGCTCGGCCTGCCCCGGTTTGCGGACGTGCGGCAAGAGCACTTGCGCCCAAGGCCAGCGCAGCCGGATGAGCGACTGCAGACTCGACCACGCCCCCTCGCGCTCGGGCCAGTCCTCGCTCTCGCATTGCGCGACGAGGCGCCCCGCCGCTTGCTGCAGGAACGCCGGCACCGCATCGTCGCTGGCGGGCTCGGCCATCCCCAGCGCGTGGGCCAGCCCCTTGGGCGTCGGCACCGCGAAGCGCGCCGGGTGGACGAAGGCGAACAGCTCGAGCAGGTCGAGCCCCGAGAGGTCCGGATAACCGAGCCGGGTCGCCACCAGCGGCGCGTTGAGCAGCAGCAGCGGGGTGTCGGCCGCCGCCATGACGGCATCGCCCTTGCCGCAGCCGCGCGTCTCGCCGCCGGCGCGCAGCCAGGTGCCCGCGTGGCTCGCGTGAAGCGCGGGAAGGGCGAGGGGTGCGGTCACCCGCCGGAGATGCGGGTGGCGGAACGAAAAGTAAACACGGCGCTGTCCTACAAGCAGGAAAGTCGGTTAGCTGCCCTTTGGATGCGGCTTGGCCGCTTCGAAGGGGCGAGTCGGAAAGGTCACACGCGGAAATGGCCGTTACCAGCCAAGTCGTTGACATGAAAGGAAAAAGAGCCCTAAGGTCACACAGTTTCACCGCGCGCTCGGCGTCACGCGGCGGGCGGGCTTGCGCAAGACCGCCCGCTGCGCGATTGCGGCGCCCGATGACCGACGATGCCCTGATCGAAGCCGCCCGCGTGTCCAAGGCCTGGCCGTTCGAGGAGGCGCGCAAGCTGCTGAAGCGCTACCCCGACGGGCGCCGGCCCGACGGGCAGCCGGTGCTGTTCGAGACCGGTTACGGCCCCAGCGGGCTGCCGCACATCGGGACCTTCCAGGAAGTGCTGCGCACCACGTTCGTCCGCCGGGCGTTCGAGGCGCTGACCGGCGGCGCGCCGACGCGGCTGGTGGCCTTCAGCGACGACATGGACGGGCTGCGCAAGGTGCCCGACAACGTGCCCAACGCCGAGCTGCTCACCGCTCACCTCGGCCGGCCGCTCAGTCGCATCCCCGATCCGTTCGAGGCCGGGTTCGAGAGCTTCGCCGCGCACAACAACGCCCGGCTGCGCGCGTTTCTCGACCGCTTCGGGTTCGACTACGAGTTCGTTTCGTCGAGCGAGATGTACGCCTCCGGCCGGTTCGACGCGGCGCTGCGCAGCGTCCTGCGGCACAACCAGGCGATCCTCGAGGTGATGCTGCCGACGCTGCGCGCCGAGCGGGCCGCGACGTACTCCCCGGTGCTGCCGGTAAGCCCCTCGACCGGTCGGGTGCTGCAGGTGCCCGTGGAGGTGATCGATGCCGAGGCGGGCACGATCCGCTTCACCGACGAGGACGGTGCCACGATCGAGCAGTCGGCGCTCGGCGGGCGGGCCAAGCTGCAGTGGAAGGTCGACTGGGCGATGCGCTGGGTCGCGCTGGGGGTCGATTACGAGATGTACGGCAAGGACCTCACCGACAGCGGGGTCCAGTCGGGCCGGATCGCGCAGGTGCTCGGCGGGCGCAAGCCCGAGGGGCTGATCTACGAGCTATTCCTCGACGCCCACGGCGAGAAGATCTCGAAGTCCAAGGGCAACGGGCTGACGATCGAGGAGTGGTTGACCTACGGCAGCGAGGAGAGCCTCGGCTTCTACATCTATCCCAACCCCAGAAGCGCCAAGAGCCTGCACGCCGGGGTGATCCCGCGCGCGGTCGACGATTACTGGCAGGCCCGCGCGCAGCTTGCCGAACAGCCGCTCGACAAGCAGCTCGGTAATCCCGCGTGGCACCTCCTCGGCGCCAATATCTCGCGAGCCCCCGCGAAGGCTGGGGCCTCGAGCGGGGGCGGCCCGACGCGGGAGGTCCCCGCCCGTGCGGGGACTCACGCGTTTCCGGGCGCGGGCGATACCCTGCCGGTGACGTATGCGCTGCTGCTCAACCTCGTCGGCGTGCTCGGCGCCGGGGCGACGCGCGAGCAGGTGTGGGCCTATCTCGGCAACTACCTCGCCGACGCCGATCCCGCCGCGCATCCCGAGCTCGACAAGCTGGTCGGCACGGCGCTCGCCTACAATCGCGACTTCGTCGCCCCCGGGCTCCACCGCGCGGCGCCCAGCGCGAGGGAGGCCGAGGCGCTGAAAGAACTCGACAGAATGCTATCGCAGGTTAATCCTGATGCCTCGGCGGAGGACCTGCAGACGATGGTCTACGAGATCGGCAAGCGCGAGGAATACGGCTTCGCCAGCTTGCGCGACTGGTTCCAGGCGCTTTACCACACGCTGCTCGGCAGCGACCAGGGGCCCCGAATGGGCAGCTTCATCGCGCTCTACGGGGTTGCCAACACCCGCCGGCTGATCGCCGAGGCGCTCGCGCGCGCGTGATCGGGGCGGCCGATCCCGAAGTCCTGGCGCGCGAGCTGCTCGGGCGCGAGCTCGCCGAGCTCGACGAGGACGAGCAGGAAGTGATCTGCCGCGTCGCCGCCGGCAGCTACGGCGGGATGGACGCTTCGGAGACGGCCGCGCTCACCGCCACGTTCGGCGACCGGATGGCCGACCGGGTGGCGGCGATCGGGGGCAGCTGGGGGTTCATCTTCGCATTCGTCGCGCTGATGGCGGCGTGGATGGCGCTCAACGTCAGCCATGCGTTCGGCGTCGAATTCGATCCCTATCCGTTCATCCTGCTCAATCTGTCGCTATCGACGCTGGCGGCGTTGCAGGCGCCGATCATCCTGATGAGCCAGAACCGGCAGTCGAAGAAGGACCGCATCACCGCGCGCCACGACTACGAGGTCAACCTGCGCACCCAGCTCGAGATCGTCCGGCTGTCGCGCAAGCTCGACAAGATGGTCCACCTCGCGATCCGCGAGGCGAAGAAGGCGGAAGAGCAGATCGAGGAGGTGGCCGAGGAGGTTCGCGCGAAGAAGTGATCACTTCCAGCGGCGCGTCCGATACCATTTGGTGAGCACGTACTTGACCCCCGCGATCACCGGGGTGCCGGCATGCAGCGTACCTTCGTTGGGGCGTCCGTCGGGCAGCGCGTTGTTCCACACCAGCAGCACGCCGGGCTTCGGCTCGATCTTGACTCCGACCTCGACGAAATGCGTCTCACCGCCCTCGTCGACCCGGTTGAGGAACGCCATCGCGGTCCACGAGCGCTGCCCGCCGCGCTTGCGCTCCCCCCGCCAGTAGTCCTGGTCGGTGTAGAACCAGTCGTTGTGCGGCTTGATCTCCTGCCCGGGGAAGTAGCGCTGCCCCTGGATGGATTCGCCGCAGATGCCGTTGATCCCGAGGAGGTCGTCGATCCGCCGGCTGACCGCCATCACCAGCGGCTCGAGCGGGCTGAGATCGCCCGAGTACGAGGTGCGGAAGCCGGTCGCATAGTCCTGGTCGTAGAGCGAGCTCGGCCGCGCGACGGCGTCGATCATCCGCATCATCCGCTCGCATTCGGCAGGGCTGAGGAAGCCGCCGATGGCGAAGATCTCGGCCTTGTCGGTCGGCACCTTGTACACCCGCGGGTCGGCCGCCAGCCGTTGGCGCACGGTCTCGCCGACGCGGCGCAGCGCATCCTGATCCGGAATCAGTTCCCTGGTGGCCATCGCCGGCCTCCTAGCAAGCGCCTTGCCGTGCGCAAACCCGGCGCTAGGATCGCCGCGGGCGCAAGGGGAGTGGCGCAATGCAGGCGGAAGAGGAACACCGCTATCCGGGGGCGGCGATGCTGCTCCACTGGGCGATCGCGATCGCGGTGATCGCGCAGTGGCGGATCGCCGAGAGCGCCGAGCATGCGCGCAGCGAGGCTGCGGGGCGGGCGATCATGGCGAATCACTTCTCGCTCGGCGCGGTGATCCTCGTGCTGGTCCTGCTGCGGCTCGGCTGGCGGGCGGTGCAGCCGAACCCGCCGCTCGCCCGGCATCTGGCCAGCTGGGAGCGAGTGCTGTCCAGGACCACGCATACGCTGTTCTACGCGCTGCTGATCGCGCTGCCGCTCGCCGGCTGGCTCGCGCTGTCGAAGTACGGCTCGCCGGTTTCGGTGTGGGACCTGGTGGAGCTGCCGCCGCTGCCGGTGGCGCGCGATCCGGCGGGGGCGAAGGCGATCTTCGGC
>JBGSBH010000071.1:0-10014 GCA_041730635.1 Cypionkella sp. | reverse complement strand
GCATATTGACCGAGATGCTTGTCTCATCACCGCTCTCCTGGAGGGATAAGCGCTTAATTTGATAACTTGAGATTGAGGCAGAAGGATCTTGATACTGAATCTGAGACATGTTTAAACAAGCCAAAGAAATAGAAAAGCAACAGATTATTGAGTTTGCAGAGTGGTGTTTAAGTTTTGTTGAATATTGTGAAACAGCTAAGTCAATAAGATACTATAATTATTTAAGCCGGCGGCGAGGCTGGCGGCGATGGTGTCGCCGATCGGTCCGGTCAGGTAGCCCTTGACCACCGTCGCGTCGTAGTTGCCGTAGCTCGCCTCGACCATGCCGCCGAAGTCGAAGCTCGGCTGCTTGGTGACGATCGAGATCACGCCGGCCGAGGCGTTCTTGCCGAACAGCGTCGATTGCGGCCCGCGCAGCACCTCGACCCGCTGGATGTCGGGCAGGTCGGAGATCTGCGCGATCGCGCGGCTGCGATAGACGCCATCGACGAACATCGCGACCGACGGCTCGAGCCCGATGTTGTTGCCGCTGGTGCCGAACCCGCGGATCGAATAGGTCGTCGCGAACTGGCTCTGGCTCTGGCTGACGCGCAGGCTCGGCACGACCGAGGCGAGGTCGGCAACGTCACGGATCTGCGCGCGCTCGATCGTCTCGGCGGTGGTGACGCTCACGGCGACCGGGGTTTCCTGCAGCGTCTGCTCGCGCTTCGTCGCGGTGACGATGATCTCGTTGCCGGTTGCACTATCGCTCGCATCGTCGACGTTGTCGCTGTCGCTGTCGACCGCGGCCTGCGCATCGGTGTCCTGCGCTTGGGCGATGCCCGGGAAGACCAGCGCGGCGGCGCCGGCGAGCAGAGCATAACGGGCTTTTCCGGCGAAACCGGCGGAGATCTTGATCATCGGAGTTATCAGGTCCTCGTCCAAACGGGCGTTCCCGCGCGGTTCGCGCCGGGAGCGGCCCTAGCTGACAGCCGAGTCAATATGGCGTAACCGCGAGGCGCTCAACCCCGCTCGCCGGAAGTGCGAGCTTGCCGCCCCGACTGTGGCCGCGCCGCCACAGCGGAGCGCGCCGGTTGTCATCGCGGCCCGCCTCCGCTAGGGGCGCGCGACCTCGCGGCGGGCCCGGCCCGCGCCCCGACCCAAGAGACCCGCATGAACCTCCGTAACGTGGCGATCATCGCCCACGTCGATCATGGCAAGACCACGCTCGTCGACCAGCTGTTCCGCCAGTCCGGCACTTTCCGCGAGAACCAGCGGATCGAAGAAAGAGCCATGGATTCCAATGACTTGGAAAAGGAGCGCGGGATCACGATCCTGGCCAAGCCGACTTCGGTCGAGTGGGCGCCGGCTGGATCGGCCGAGCATGTCCGGATCAACATCGTCGACACCCCCGGCCACGCCGATTTCGGCGGCGAGGTCGAGCGGATCCTCAGCATGGTCGACGGCGTCATCCTGCTGGTCGACAGCTCCGAAGGGGCGATGCCGCAAACAAAGTTCGTCACCGGCAAGGCGCTTGCGCTGGGCCTGCGCCCGATCGTCGTCGTCAACAAGATCGACCGGCCCGACGAGCGCATTCAGGAAGTACTCGACGAAGTGTTCGACCTGTTCGTCAGCCTCGACGCGAGCGACGAGCAGCTCGACTTCCCCGTGCTCTACGCCTCGGGCCGCAACGGTTACGCGAACGAGGACCCCGACAAGCGCGAAGGCACGCTGACCCCGCTGTTCCAAAAGATCGTCGATCACGTCCCCGCCCCCACCGCGGACGAAAGCGGCCCGTTCAAGTTCCTCGCCACCCTGCTCGACCGCGACAACTTCATGGGCCGCGTGCTCACCGGGCGGGTCCATTCGGGCACCATCCGCGTCAACGACCCGATCCGCGCATTGGACATGGACGGCAACGTGATCGAGGCCGGCCGCGCGACCAAGCTGCTCGCCTACCGCGGGCTCGAGCGCGTGCCCGTGGATAGCGCCGCCGCCGGCGACATCATCGCGCTCGCGGGCCTCGAAAAGGCGACCGTCGCCCACACCATCGCCGCGCCCGATGTCGCCGAGCCGCTGGCGGCGCAGCCAATCGACCCGCCGACGCTCTCGATGCGCTTCGCCGTCAACGATTCCCCGCTGGCGGGCCGCGAGGGCGACAAGGTCACCAGCCGGATGATCCGCGATCGCCTGCTGCGCGAGGCCGAGACCAACGTCGCCATCCGCGTAACCGAAAGCGCCGACAAGGACAGCTTCGAGGTCGCCGGCCGCGGCGAGCTGCAACTGGGCGTGCTGATCGAGACGATGCGCCGCGAAGGCTTCGAGCTCGGCATCAGCCGCCCCCGCGTGCTGCTGCGCGAGGAGGGCGGGGAGCGGCTGGAGCCCTACGAGACCGTGGTGATCGACGTCGACGACGAGCACTCGGGTACGGTCGTCGAGAAGATGCAGCGCCGCAAGGCCGAGCTCACCGAGATGCGCCCCAGCGGCGCGGGCAAGACCCGCATCACCTTCAGCGCGCCGAGCCGCGGGCTCATCGGCTACCACGGCGAGTTCCTCTCCGACACCCGCGGCACCGGGATCATGAACCGATTGTTCGAGAAATACGGCCCCTACAAGGGCGCGATCGAAGGGCGGGCGAACGGCGTGCTGATCTCCAACGCCACCGGCGAGGCGGTCGGCTACGCCTTGAACAGCCTGGAGGAGCGCGGCGTGCTGTTCCTTGGCCCGCAGACCAAGCTCTACGAAGGGATGATCATCGGCGAGAACGCCAAGCCCGAGGATCTCGAGGTCAACCCCTTGAAGTCCAAGCAGCTCACCAACTTCCGCTCGACCGGCAAGGACGACGCCATCCGCCTCACCCCGCCGCGGATCATGACGCTCGAACAGGCGATCGCCTACATCGACGACGACGAGATGGTCGAGGTAACGCCGAAGTCGATACGGTTGCGGAAGGCGATCCTGGACCCGCACGAGCGGAAGAAGGCGCGGCGCGCGGCCAGCTAAGCGAGCTTAGCCCGAAGACGCGCAAGCCCGGCCGGCGGGTCGGCGGTAGAAGCCGCCGAACCCGTTCGACGTCCCGCGGCGGATGGAGCGGTTGCGCGAGCAACCGCGGAACGGCGAGGGACGACGCGCCTTTATGGTGCCGCGTTCCGTACAAGTTGCTTGCATATAGCCCCCGTTTGGTATGGAACAGACCAGGAACATTCTTGTTTTGAAGGATGATATCCGAAGAGTTGGCAGTCATCATCTCATCATTTATTGAGAGGCAGATTTATGCAGACCGGGATGCCAAACTCGATGGCACGCCTCATCGGCGTGCAAGGCGACCTCTGGAACGACTTTGCCGCAGTCTTCCCGACGGAGCGCGCCCTGGCGTCGGCTGCGTTAGCGCTGGGCGCCGACAAAGTTAGTGGCTTCTCGGCTAAGGAAGCTGCGCTCGCAGCAGGCGGTAAAACGCCTGCACGAGCCATTCTACACGCGTTAATTGATGCGATCCGTGAAGGCTATGACCCCATGGGCGATGCCTTTTGCGCACTTCGCACTCCTGCAACCCGCCGGGAGCACGGTGCCACTTACACCCCGATGCCGATCGTACAAACGATGATCGATTGGGCACGGGTAGGCAGTCCGTCCCGCATTATCGACCCTGGAGTGGGGTCTGCCCGCTTTCTCATGCGTGCGGCCGCAGCGTTTCCCCAAGCGCAGCTTATCGGTGTCGACATAGATCCACTCGCAACGCTTATTGCACGAGCAAACTTAGCGGTCCTTGGCGTAACCAATCGAACCCGAATTACCCTGGGCGACTACCGAGAGTTTGAAGAGCCCATCGCTGGGCGAACGCTTTATGTGGGCAACCCTCCTTACGTCCGCCATCATCAGATTGCACCAAGATGGAAGGACTGGCTCTTTAGCGAGGCATCGAACATCGGCTTGAATGCTAGCAAGCTCGCGGGCTTGCACGTCTATTTTTACTTGGCAACGGCAATCAAGGCCCGGGCTAAGGATTACGGTGCGTTCATAACGGCATCTGAGTGGCTCGATGTGAACTATGGAGCGCTCGTTCGAAATCTAATTTTGAACAAACTTGGCGGTCAGAGCGTGACAGTGATCGAACCGACCGCGCAGCCGTTTCCAGACGCTGCTACGACCGCCGCCATCACCACATTCGAAATCGCGGCGAAGCCCAAGTCAATCTTTTTCCAACGGATCGACAAGCTCGAGAACCTCAGTGAGCTTGGGAATGGCCGGCCGATCAACCGCGAACGGCTGGCTGTAGAGCCTCGGTGGTCATTCCTCACGCACCCGATTCAAAAGGCCCCAGACGGGTACGTGGAGCTTGGCGAATTGTGTCGAGTTCATAGGGGGACCGTCACCGGCGCCAACGAGGTTTGGATCGAAGGTGAACATAGCGCGGGACTACCGACCTCGGTGATGTTCCCCACCGTCACACGAGCCCGTGACGTGCTCGACGCGGAGGGCGTTTTGGCTGACCCAGCAAAGTTGCGACGAGTCATCGATCTTCCTCGCGATTTGGACGAGCTTGACGCGGCAGAGCGCAGGGCGGTCACACAATTCTTATCCATCGCACGAAAAATGGGCGCAAATAGCGGATACGTAGCCAGTCACCGGAAGGCATGGTGGTCTATCGGACTACGGAAAGCGGCACCCATTCTCTCAACCTATATGGCTCGGCGTCCTCCAGCGTTTGTCATGAATCAAGTAGGCGCTCGGCACATCAACATCGCGCACGGCCTTTACCCGCGCGATGAAATGAGTGAGGGCGTGAAACAAGCCCTGGTCGATTTCCTTCAGAGCAATGTTTCTCAGCGATCGGGGCGGACCTACGCGGGTGGACTGACAAAGTTTGAGCCGCGTGAAATGGAACGAGTTTTTGTGCCGGGGCCTGAGCTATTGGCCGCCGCAGCCACGTGATTGATCCGCCGACCTGGAGTGTGGAACAGCTCGAAGGTGATCTGAAGCAAGCGCGCGCGGCTTTCACGAGGGAACGACTTGAAGAACCCCTTGAGGACTATCTCGAAGCATTCGATGAATACCAAGGTCACGTCGAGGAGCTTCTTGAAACCACGGTCGATTTGACGGACATTGATAGTTCAGCACTATATGTCCTGGGCGACCCGCGCCTCCTTGAGGCTTTTCGTTACATCGCTGCCCCACCTATCTCATCCGATGACTACAAAGTCTTGGCTGACGTGCCCTCGTTTTCGCCATCGCGTCTACATAGCTCGCCCGAGGCCGTGGGACGCTTACTGGACGTGGTGCGTCAAGTGCTGGATCGGCGGAGGTTCGCTTGGGTGGTTGAGGGTCGCGATACAACTGAGGCGGAACGCACTGCAGCGGTCATGGCCTCGGCGGCACTTATGGCTGCGAGTCGAACTCAGACCGCTCGTCGAACAAAGGGTAAGGAGCAACAGGAGAGCGCAGTGAAGGCAGCCTTGCGCGATTTGAATTTCAATGAGGTCGCCTCACGCCCAATATTGAACATTTCACACGCTCCAAATCCGGGGGAATTTTGCGGTGAGAGCATTCTTGGCACCCGCAAGGGGGACATCATTGTGCGACTCTGGGATCACAGGGTGATGCCAATCGAGTGCAAAGTTTCGAACTCCTCGACTAACTCGGTGAAGCGTCTAAATAACGATGCTGCCGTTAAAGCTTCCAGCTGGAAGCTTGACTTTGGACTCCGCCAAGTAGTGCCAGCTGCGGTGTTGAGCGGGGTGTTCAAGCTCCATAATTTGATCGATGCGCAGGATCGCGGGCTAACCATTTTCTGGGCTCATGATCTAGGTGCTTTAACCCGGTGGATTAGCGCAACTCGGTAAACTCAGGCCATACGCACTGGAGCGCCGCCGCGGCAAAGCCGCGTCGTCGAAGGGCTCGGCTCGGTAAGGGCTCGCCGGCCCCCGGCCGGTTCGGCGCTTGGGCCGCGCCTAAGCTGCGGTTGCTGCCCAATCCTCGCTTACGCGCGGGCGCTCGAACAAAAAACAACTTTCCTACAGCCCCTCGCCTCTCGCATATGCTGGCCGGTTGACCCCCAGCCACCGCAAGAGGCCGTCGCCCGTGTCCAAGCTCCCCCAGCTCCCCGCCGCCCAGCCCAAGCCCCGCCGCCCCCGCACCCCCAAGAACGCCTTCGCCCTCCCGGTGCGCAAGCCGTCCGCCGCGCCGATCCCGGAGTTCACCCCCGTCCCCCGGGTCTACAACCGGCACGACGGGTGGACGCCCGAGCGGCAGCGGGCGTTCATCGGGGCGCTCGCGGATACCGGGTGCGTCAGCCGGGCGGCGCGGATGGTCAACATGGCGCAGGCCAACTGCTACACGCTACGCCGCGCGCCGGGCGCCGAGGAGTTCCGCGCGGCGTGGGACGCGGCGCTCGACTGCGGCCTGGCGCAGATGAAGGACATCGCGTTGTCGGCTGCGCCGTCTGCTGCGCAACCGAGCGCGCGATCGAGGGCGAGCTGATCCCGGTGTTCGCGGGCGGCAAGCACATGGGCTTCCGCCGCGAGCGCAACGACGCGCTGCTGATATTCGTCCTCCGCCACTACGGCAAGGACGCGGCCGGCAAGCGGATGACTATCGACTACTTCTCTTCGCGCGCGAGCGCGGGGGTGCCCGCCTCGGAAGGCCCTCCCCCGACCCCGCCCCCAAGCGGGAGGGGGGAGCTGTGGCAGCGGCCGAAGCCTCGCACACCACCGCACCGGGGCGATCTCGGGCGCGAGACGCCCGCGTGGCGACCGAGGTCTGCGCGCTGGAGAACGAAGGGCGGCTCGGCGAACTGTTCGCCGAAGGGGGCGCCGGGGGCGAATTCTTTGCCCGAGACAGCGATTTAATATATGTAAGGGTTTCGCGACACGAGGATTAATAGGCCATGCCAGACGACTCTCAGGGCGTGGTGGGCGATCTGATCCTCAATCTCGAACGATACGTGCGGCTGTCGGGGGACGACCGGCGTGCGCTCACCGGGCTCAAGGCGGCGCCGCTGGTCGACGCCCGGGCCCGCGGCGACATCGTGCGCGAAGGCGACAACCCCACGGTGGTGCGGCTGGTGGTCGAAGGCTGGGCCTGCCGCTACAAGGACCTGCCCGACGGGCGGCGGCAGATCGTCGGCTTCTTCATCCCCGGCGATTTCTGCGACCTCAACGTCTACATCCTGCAGGCGATGGATCATTCGATCGGCGCGATCACCCCGGTCAAGTACCTCGCCATCCCGCCCGAGATGCTCGAGAGCCTGACCGAGGCGCGCCCACGCGTGGCCCAGGCGCTGCTGTGGCACGAGCTGGTCAACAACTCGATCCAGCGCGAATGGCTGCTCAACATCGGCGCGCGCAGCGCGCTGGAGCGGATGGCGCACCTCCTGGTCGAGCTGTTCGTCCGGCTGCGCGCGATCGGCAAGGCGGAGGGCAATTCGTGCCACTTCCCGCTGATCCAATCGGACCTCGCCGACGCGACCGGGATCACCCCGGTGCACGTCAACCGCACGCTGCAGGAACTCCGCCGCGAGGGGCTCATTGAGTTGAGGGCCAAGCGGCTCAAGATCCTCGATTTCGAACGGCTGATGCGCCTCGCGATGTTCAACCCCAATTACCTCCACCTCGATCACGAAGGGCGGCACCTCGACGCGAATGACTGATCCGGGCGCCTCGCCGAGCCGGTGCGCGCAGGATCGGCCCGAGACGACCGCCCCGTCCGAGGCCACGGCGGCGGGCGCACGCGAAGCGCTGCTGCGGCAGAGCGAGGAGCGGCAGCGGTTCATGCTCGCGCTCGGCGACGCGCTGCGGCGGGAAAGCCACGCCGAAGCCAAGATCGAGGTCGCCGCGCGCCTGCTCGGCGAACATCTCGCGGCCTCGCGCGTGCTGTGGGCCGAGTACGACTGGGACGCGGGCCTCGCGCACATCTTCAACGGCTGGTTCGCCGACGGCGCCCAGCCGTTCCCGTCGGTCATCCCGCTGGCGGACTACGACGGCGAGATCCTCGGCGAACTGTGCGCCGGGCGGATCGTGCGGGTCGCCGACGTGGGCGCACGAGCGGCGGAGCCGGCGTACCGCGCGATCGCCGCACTCGGCGTGCAGGCCCTGCTGAGCCCGCCGTTGCTGGTGGACGGCCGGCTCAAGGTCAATCTCAGCGTCCATCAGCACGCGCCCCGCCACTGGACCGACGCCGAGGTCGCGCTGGTCCGGGAAGCCGCCGAGAGATTGTGGGCCGAAGTGCTCATCGCCCGGGCCGAGGCGGCGCTCCGGGCGAGTGAGGCCAAGTACCGCGACCTGTTCGAGACGATGGGACAGGGATACTTCTACAACGAGGTGGTGCGCGATGCCGCGGGGCGGCCGGTCGACTTGCGCCACCTCGATCTCAATCCGGCGTTCGAGCGCCTGACCGGCAAGTTGCTCGCCGAGAGCAAGGGACGAACCAGCAAAGAGGTATTCGGCGGCCTCGACGAGGAATGGCTGCGGTCGGCCGACGAGGTGGTCCGGAGCGGCACGCCCCGGCGCGTCGAGCATTTCCTCACCCCGGTCGGGCGGTGGTTCGAGGCGCATTTCTATCCGGCCGGCGGCGACCGCTTCACCGGCTTTTACGAGGACATCCACGAGCGCAAGCTGGCCGAGGCCGTCCTGCGCGAAAGCGAGGAGCGGCAGGCGTTCCTGCTGGCGCACAGCGACGCCGTCCGCATGCTCGGCGACGCCGCCGAGATCCAGTCCGCCACCAGCCGGCTGATCGTCGAGCACATGGGTGTCGACCGCGCGATGTACGCCGAAGTCGAGGGCCCCCGCGGCGCCGAGCAGGGGATCGTCCGCGGCCAATACATAACTGGCCGCGGTGACGGACCGCGCGCGATCGTCCCCTTCGCCGAGCGGTTCGCCTACGCGCAGTTCGGCAAGCACCGGATGCGCGCGCGCTATCGCGGCGAGCTGCTGGTGGTCGCCGATATCGAGGCCGACCCGGCCGCCGACGCCGCGGAACGCGCCAACTGGAAGGCGGCCGGGGTGCGTGCGGCGGTGGTGGCGCCGCTGGTCAAGGGCGGGCGGCTGGTCGCCGAGTTCGGCGTGCAAAGCACCGCGCCGCGCGAATGGACCGAGGCCGAGCTGACGCTGGTCCGCGACGTCGCCGAGCGCACCTGGGCGGCCGCCGAACGTGCGCGCGCCGAAGCCGCGCTGCCCGAAAGCGAGGAGCGATACCGCACGCTGTTCGAATCGATGGACGAGGCCTACGCGGTGGTCGAAGTCTTGCGCGACGAGACCGGCAAGTGGGCCGACTTCCGGTTCATCGACGTGAACCCCGCCTTCCTCCAGCATACGGCGATGCCGTGGCCGGTGGGCAAGACCGCGACCGAGCTGCTCGGATCGCCCAATCCGCGCTGGGCCGAGCTCTATGGCGAGGCGCTCGACCGCGGCGAGGCCGTTCGGGTCGAGGAGGACGAGCCGACGCTCGGGCGCACTTTCGACCTCAACATCTTCGCGCTCGACCGCGACCGCGACCGGGTGGCGGTGCTGTTCACCAACGTGACCGAGCGCAAGCAAGCCGAAGCGGCGCTGCGCAAGAGCGAGGAGCGGTTCCGGCTGATCGTCGAAAACGCGCGCGACTATGCCATCTTCACCACCGATCCGGCCGGCACCGTCACCGACTGGCGCGAGGGCGCCGGGGCGGTGTTCGGCTATCCGCCGGCGGAGATTGTCGGCGCCAGTTGCGATATCCTGTTCACCCCTGAAGATGCAGCCTTCGTCGGGGCCAAGGCACGGCGGCGGCCAACTGCGGACGAAATGGCATCGATGGCCTCAAGTTTTGGGGACCGGGCGGCCAGCTTTACCCAGGACGCGCGCCGCTTCATGCAGAACCGTCTGACGGATGCCATGGTCGGGGCAGGGAACTATTCCGCCCTGTCGCTGATCCCGACGCGCCCGCTTCTGACGGAACTGGCGAAGGGTCTGGCGAATGCGCGCCGGTTCGTGCGGATCAAGGACGAGATGGACGCCTTGCGCAACGCATGGCAGGGGCGCAGCGCCACCGTTGGGGAGGCTTGGCGCA
>JBGSBH010000070.1:0-10047 GCA_041730635.1 Cypionkella sp. | reverse complement strand
GCCAGGTCCAGTGATCGGGCGTGTTGTTCTGCAGGCTGGCCGCGATGCCGCCCTGCGCCGCAACGGTGTGGCTGCGGGTGGGGAAAACCTTGGTGATGTTGGCGGTGCGCAGGCCCGCCTCGGCCGCGCCCATCGTCGCGCGCCGGCCCGCGCCGCCCGCGCCTACCACCACGACGTCGTAGGTATGATCGATCACGCTGTAGGCCGGCTGCCGGACGGTGCCGTTGTCGTTGGGCTGCGAGGCCATCAGGCGGCTCCGGTGGGCGATAGGGCGATGCGCACGAGCGCGTAGAGGCCGTAGAGCCCCGCTGCATAGGTCAGCACGTCGAGCGCGACGAGGATCGCGATGCGGTTCGAGGTGACGTGCGCGTAGTCCTCGATAAATACGCGCAGGCCGAGGCGGTTGTGCCACAGGCTCGAGAGCAGCAGCGCCGCGAGCGCGAGCGCCGGCAGCGGCTGGGCCGCCCATTCGCGCACGGTGCGATAGCCAAGGTCCGGCAGCAGCAGCAGCGACGCCAGCAGGAACGCGACCGGGATCAGTGCGAGCGCGCCGCTGAGGCGCTCCTGCCACCAGTGGTGTGCCCCGCTGTGCGCGCTGCCGAGCCCGCGGACCCGGCCGAGTTCAGTCCCGTTACCCATCTCGTCGTCTTCCTCAGCGCAGCAGCAACAGGGCCCAGAACGCGGCCGTCAGCAGCGGCGCGCCGATCAGCACGACGTGCGACCAGCGCTTGTTGGTGGTGATCTCGTAGCCCGCGCCCATATCGAGCACGTAGTGCCGCAGGCCCGACAGCGTGTGCTCGAACAGCGCCCAGGTGGTCACCACCAGCGCCACTTTGGCCAGCACGTTGACGACCGCTTGCAGCCCGTTCCCGTCCTCGCCCGCCCAGACCCACTGCGTGAAGGTCGCGTATGCCTCGGGCCCGCTGGCGATCGCGCCGAGCCACCACAGCAGCAGTGGCAGGCCGACGACCGCCAGGATCGTGCCCGACGCGCGGTGGAGGATCGACACCGTCATGTGCGGGCCCCATCGCCAGATCTGCAGGTGCGGCGCCGTGGGGCGTTTGGTGGCCATGCTCGGGTCCCGGTTGACGAATGCGCCCTCCCCTTAACGCGTTGGCATGGCGGCGCAAGCGCTCGACACGCAACGGCTGATGCGGGAAAGGGCACGGATGACGACCGTCCTTCTCACCGGCGCTTCGCGCGGGATCGGCGCCGCGGCGCGCGCCATGCTCGAGGCCCGCGGCTGCCGCGTAATGGGCCAGGCGACGCAGCCCGGCGAAGGCCTGCTCGCCGCCGATTTCGCCGATCCGCTGGCGCCCCAGATGCTGTGGCAGGCGGCGCTCGAGCAGGCCGGCGGCGCTATCGACGTGCTGGTCAACAACGCCGGGCTGTTCGCCGCCAACCCGCTCGACGCCTCCGATATCGCCTGGCTCGACCGGTGGGAGGATACGCTGCGGATCAACCTCACCAGCGCGGCGCAGCTCAGCCGTTTCGCGGTGCGCCACTGGCAGTCGCGTGGAAGCGGCGGGCGGATCGTTCACGTCGCCAGTCGCGCCGGGCACCGCGGCGACTCGCCCGCGCATTGGCACTACGCCGCGGCGAAAGGCGGCATGCTCGCGCTGCACAAGACCATTGCCCGGCAATACGCGGCCGAAGGCATCCTCAGCTACGCGATCGCCCCGGGCTTCACCGACACCGCGATGGCCGGCGACTATCTCGCCAGTCGCGGCGGCGCCGGATTGCTCGCCGATATCCCGCTGGGGCGGGTGGCGACGCCGGAGGAGATCGCCACCATGATCGCCTTCTGCGCTCTCGATGCGCCCCCGAGCATGACCGGTGCCACCCTCGACGCCAATGGAGCCAGTTATGTCCGCTAGGTTGCTCCCCGCCTTCGCCCTCCTCGCCGGCTGCGCGACCGCGCCTGCAACCGCGCCGCTCGCCGATGCTTCCGCTGGCCAGCGGGCATGGGCCGCGGCCTGCGGCGCTGCGGACGAATGGGACAAGCCCGGCCCGCCTTTCCGCATCCACGGCGACACCTACTATGTCGGCACCTGCGGCATCACCGCGTTGCTGGTCACCGGCCCTGACGGCCATACGGTGCTCGACAGCGGCACCGACAAAGGCGCGGCGATCGTGCTCGCCAACATCCGCGCGCTGGGGTTCGACCCGCGCGACGTCAAGACGCTGTTCATGACCCACGAGCATTTCGACCATGTCGGCGGAATGGCGCGGCTGCAGGAGGCGACGGGGGCGACCGTGCTCGCCTCGGCGCCGGCCGCTGCGGTCCTGCGCAGCGGCAGGCCCGGGCCGGGCGATCCGCAGGCGAATTCGGGGCACCCGGCGTTCCCGCCGGTCACCGGGCGCATCGTCGAAATCGAGTCTGCGGAAGGGCAGCGCGCGCTGGGCAAGTTCCGAGCGATCTTCACCCCCGGCCACACGCTCGGCGCGCTGAGCTGGACGTGGCAAGAATGCGAAGGGGCTGAGTGCAAGAGCGTGGTCTATGCCGACAGCCTCAACCCGATCAGCTCCGACCGATACCGCTTCAGCGACCATCCGGCGCTCGTCAAGGCGTTCCGCGGCGGGCTTGTCGCCGTGGGCGGGGCGCCGTGCGACATCCTCATCGCGCCGCATCCGGTGGCGGCGAACTGGCGCGCGCGCCTGCTCGGCGAAAAGCCGCTGATCGACCCGGCCAGCTGCCGCGATTATGCTGCCGCGGCTTCGGCGCGCCTCGACAAGCGGCTCGCCGACGAAGCGCGCGGTGGCTGACTGCTGGACGATCCGCGCCGAGGTCCCGCGCGGAGCAGCCCGGGCGGCGCTGCTGGCGCACGAGGACGCAGCCGATTGGCCCGCCGACTGGGTTCTGGTCGGAATGGAGATTGCTGATGACCAGCCCGAGGACTGGTTCGTCGAAGCCTATCTTCCGCACGAGCCGACCGCTGCTGACGTGCAGGCTGTAGCCGCGCTCTTCGGCGCCACCCCCCCGCCGCTCGGCGTGAGCAAGCTGGCGCAGGCCGACTGGGTCACGCTCAGCCAGCAAGGGCTCGAGCCGATCGCCGCCGGCCCGTTCCTCGTGCGCACCGCCGAGCACCCGCCGCGGCCCGGTACGATCGACTTTCTCATCCCGGCGAGCCAGGCGTTCGGCACCGGGCATCACGCGACGACCGCCGGATGCCTGGCGATGCTCGCGGCGATGAAGGGGCGCGGCGTGCGCGTGCGCAACCTCGCCGATATCGGCACGGGCACGGGGCTGCTTGCCTTCGCCGCACTCAAGCTGTGGCCGCGCGCGCTCGCCACCGCGAGCGACATCGACCCCGTCTGCGCCGGCGTGGTGGCGCACAACGCGCGCGCCAACGGCGTGCGACTGGGCGCCGGCGCGGGGGCGGTAACGATGGTGATCGCCGAAGGAATGCAGCATCCGTTGCTGCGCGCCCGCGGGCCTTACGACCTGCTCATCGCCAACATCCTTGCGGGGCCGCTGGTCGAGCTCGCGCCCGAGTTCGCCGAGGCGGTCGTACCCGGCGGCAACCTGCTGCTCGCCGGGCTGCTGGTGGAGCAGGAAAAGGCCGTGCGCGCCGCCTACCGCCGCGCGGGCTTCCGCCTCGCCGCACGCCTCCACTCCGGCGACTGGTCGATCCTGTGGCTGCGGCGGCGCGCGCGCTGAGCCTCGCGCGGGCGACGCTCGCCTGGCTCGCGCTGGCAGTCGGCGCGTTCATGCTCGCCGGGTGGATCGGCAGCGCGATCCCGCGAAATTCGGGTTGGCGGGAGCCCGAGCGAGGGGTCACCATCCTCGTCGAAAGCAACGGCATCCACACCGCGCTCGTGCTGCCGCTCGTCACTGCGCAAAAGGACTGGCGGCGCGACTTCCCGGCCAGCGACGTCGCGGCGTCCGATCGGCCCTACACCCACGTCTCGGTGAGCTGGGGCGAGCGCACGGTGTTCCTCGACACGCCGACCTGGGGCGATCTCTCGCCCCGCGCGGCCGTGCGCGCGGCGCTCGGCAGCGAGGGCCTGCTGCATGTCGCGCACTACGTCCGCCCTGCCCCGTCGGCCGATGCGCGCCCGCTGATCTTGCGGCCGGCCGAGTATGCCCGCCTGGTCCGAGCTATCGAAAAGCAGGTGCTGCCCGCACCGCAGCGCCGGCGGTATCCCGGCTACGACGATTACGACGTGTTCTACTCAGCGCCGGGGCGCTACCACCTGGGCAACACCTGCAACCAGTGGACCAGCGACCTGCTGGCCGCCGCCGGCGTCAGGACCGGCTGGTGGACCCCGTTCCCCGGCGGCGTGATGAAGTGGGTCCCGCGCTACCCGCCCCAGGCGTCAAGCGCATCGCGATAATCCGCCTCGGCTTCCTTGCGCCGCTGCTTGAGCTTGGCAATCTCGCGCTGATGGCGCGCGGCGAGCGCGGTGATCTTCGCTTCGAGCCGCGCGCGCTCTTGTTCCAGCTTGCCCATCTCGTGCGCCTGCCGGCGCGCGGCTTCGGTCAGGGCGGCTTCGGCCTTGTCGAGTCGGGCGCGCGAGGGCGGCTTGGCCCTGCGCGGAGCGGGGGCCGAGCTCGCCTTGCCCGGCTTCGGCGCGGGTTGGCTCTTGCGGGGGCCCATCGCCTTCAGCTGATCGGCGAGCCCGCCGCGCGAGCGCTTGATTACCTCGCCCGGCTTCTTCAGCGGTTCCGCGGTGAGCGCGGGATCGGTGACCTGCTCGGCAATCCCGCGGGCGAACAGGTCGACATCCGCGCCCCATGCGTCGAGTGCGGCCTTGCGGCTCGGCGCGGCGACATAGGCATCGTGAAACCCCGCAGCCGTGCGGAAAACCTTGAGCGCGCGCGCCATGTCCGCTCAACCGCGGGCCGCGCGCGGCGGTTCCTCAACCGGCGGCGCGGACGATCTCCGCCCAGGCCGCTTCGTCGATCACCTCGATCCCGAGCTCGGCCGCCTTCTTGAGCTTGCTGCCCGCCCCCGGCCCGGCAACGATCAGGTCGGTCCGGGCGCTGACCGAGCCCGCCGCCTTCGCGCCGAGTCGTTCCGCCTGGGCCTTGGCTTCGTCGCGGCTCATCGTCTCGAGCTTGCCGGTGAAGACGACCGTCTTGCCGGTCACCGCGCTTTCGGCGGTCTGCACTTCATAGCGCGGCGGCGAGACCTCGCCGAGCAGGTCGTCCCACACCGCCCGGTTGTGCTCTTCGTGGAAGAAGTCGCCGAGCGCGTCGACCACCACCGGTCCCACGCCCTCGATCGCGGTGAGTTCCGCGGCCGCCTCGGCATCGCCGGCGTGCGCCGCTTCCGCCGCGGCGCGCAGCGCGGGCAGCTCGTGGAAGCGCTTCATCAGATCGCGCGCGGTGACGGCGCCTACGTGACGGATGCCGAGCCCGAACAGCAATCGCGCGGCGTCGGGCGCGCGCTTGGCCTCGATCGCGGCCAACAGATTGTCCACAGACTTGTCCTGCCAGCCTTCGCGCGCGACCAACTCGGCCCGGTGGAGATGCAGGCGGAAGATATCGCCCGGGCCCTTGGCCAGCCAGCCGAGCTCCATGAACTCGGCAATCGTTTTCTCGCCCAGCCCTTCGATGTCGAGCGCCGGCCGGCTGGTGAAGTGCCGCAGCCGCTCGAACTGCTGCG
Source organism: Cypionkella sp. (assembly GCA_041730635.1). Classification (GTDB taxonomy): domain Bacteria; phylum Pseudomonadota; class Alphaproteobacteria; order Sphingomonadales; family Sphingomonadaceae; genus Tsuneonella. The sequence goes on along the minus strand of JBGSBH010000070.1, from coordinate 4,435 downwards.
CCCGGCAAATGAGCCCGCCGGTGCAGCGCACGTCGACCTCGCCTTCCTCGGCGACCGCCTCGCTGCCGCACACCGGGCAATGGTCGGGAAAAACATAAGGCTTGCGCGGCGTGTCGCGGGTGAGGTTGTCGACCACTTGCGGGATCACGTCGCCCGCGCGCTGGATGACGATCCGGTCGCCTTCGCGCAGGCCCAGGCGGGCGATCTCGTCGCGGTTGTGCAGCGTGACGTTGTAGACGGTGACCCCGCCCACCAGCACACCGCTCAGGCGGCCGACCGGGGTCAGCTTGCCTGTCCGGCCGACCTGGATGTCGATCCGCTCGAGCGTCGTTTCCGCCCGCTCGGCGGGGAACTTGTGCGCGAGCGCCCAGCGCGGCGCCTTGCCGACCGCGCCGAGCCGGACCTGCAGCGCGAGATCGTCGACTTTGTAGACCACCCCGTCGATGTCGTACGGCAGGCTTGCCCGCCGCGCGCCGATGCTGCGGTAATGCTGCAGCATCTCATCGAGCGTCTCGCATAGTAAGAGGTCCGGGCTCACCGGTAGGCCCCAATCGGCGAGCCGTCGCATCATCGCGTGCTGGCTGGCCTCGGGCACCTCGCTGACGGCGCCCCAGCCGTGCGCCCAGAACCGCAGGGGCCGCTGCGCGGTCACCGCGGGATCCTTCTGCCGCAGCGACCCGGCGGCGGCGTTGCGCGGCGTGGCGAAGAGCCGCGCGCCCGCCTCCTGCTGCTGCGCGTTGAGCGCGGCGAAATCGTCCTTCGCCATGTAAATCTCGCCGCGCACCTCGAACAGCGCGGGCACCTCACCGCGCAGGCGTTGCGGCACGTCGGGCACGTGCGCCACGTTGGCGGTCACATCCTCCCCAACCTCGCCGTCGCCCCGGGTGGCGGCGCGCACCAGCCGACCGTGCTCGTAGCGCAGCGAGCACGACAGGCCATCGATCTTGTCTTCGGCGGTGAACGCGAGTGGGGCGTCGGCCGGCAGAGCCAGAAAGCGGCGCACGCGCGCGACAAACTCGGCCACTTCCTCGTCGGAAAAGGCGTTGTCGAGGCTCATCATGCGCACGTCGTGGCGCACTTTCGACAGCGGCGAGGCGGCGATCTCGTGGCCGACCGCGCGCGTGGGCGAGTCCGCCCGGACGAGATGCGGGTAGCGGGCCTCGAGCTCGGCGTTGCGGCGAACCAGCGCGTCGTATTCGGCGTCGCTGATCTCGGGCGAGTCTTCGGCGTGGTAGAGCCGGTTGTGGTGTGCGATCGCCCTGGCGAGCCGCATCAGCTCGTTCGCCGCCTCGGCCTCGGTCATCGGCGCAGCACTTCGAGCAACTGCGGCTCGACCGCCTGATAGGCGGCAGCGCCCGGCGTGATGACATCGAAGTGGGTAGCGTCCGGCTTCAGCGTCACCTGCACGTCCACGCCCGCGTCGCGCAGCGCGGCGAGGGCGTCGGGGTGCGGCGCGGGCAGCTTCGCCTGGACGAAGCGCAGCTTGCCGAGGCGGGACGAATGCCGCAGCGGCGAGATGGCGTCGTAGCGCGCGCTCGCCTCGTCGGGAGCGCCGCCGATGAAGGGCGAGACCGCCGCGAACTGGCAGAGCGCATCGAACGGCGCCTGATCGCGGCGCAAATCGGCGGGCCCGTCGAACACGATGGCGTCGGCCACCAGCGGCAGCGGCCGCCGGCCGACGGGCCCGTCGTCGCCTTGCAGCGCCGCCAGCCACTGCGCCGGCAGCGCACCCGCCGAATGCCCGACATATGTGAGCCGCGAAAGGTCGAACCGCCGATCCTGCGCCAGGCCACGGACGAGCTCTTCCGCCGCCGCCCAGTCCTCGAACGAGCCGGGCCAGCCGCCGCCGTCTCCCACCTCGCGGTAGTCGACGTTGAGCGTGGCGACGCCGAGCTGCTGCCAGCGCGTTGCGAGCGGCGCCATGTATGCCTGCGTCGCGATGCCGGTCTTCCAGCAGCCGCCGTGGAAGATCACCGCCAGCGGAAACGGCCCGGCGCCCCGGGGGACCCGCAACTCGGCAAACCCTCGCGGATGCGCAGCGTAGCGCAAGACCGCGTCGGGCGTTGAGGGCGCGAGGTGAGCGTCGGTCCCGTACATCGAAGCGGCCGCCTGCGCGGCTTGCACCGCGGGCCCCGATGGCGGCGATTCCATGCAACCTCCTGCGAGCAGCGCCGTTACAAGCGGGAGAGTGGCAATGCGGCGCAGTCCGCTCATGCCCGCTCCAGCAGCCGGTCGGCCTGCGCGCGCGCCTCGGGCGTCACCTCGGCGCCGGAGAGCATGCGGGCGATTTCTTCCTGCCTCGCGGCCGCATCGAGCAGCGTGACCGAGGTGCGGGTGACTGTCCCCTCGCTGGTCTTGTGGATCGCATAGTGCGTGCGCCCGCGCGCGGCGACCTGGGGACTGTGCGTCACCACTAGCACCTGGCCTCCTTCGGCGAGCCGGGCCAGCCGTTCGCCGATCGCGCTCGCCACTGCGCCGCCGACCCCGCGGTCGATCTCGTCGAAGATCACCGTCGCCGCGCCGCCGCGTTCGGCCAGCGCCACCTTCAGCGCGAGGATGAAGCGGCTGAGCTCGCCGCCGCTGGCGATCTTGACCAGCGGGGCGAAATCCGCCCCGGGATTGGTCGAGATGAGGAACTCGACCGTATCGATGCCGTGCGGCCCCCAGCGCTCCTCGGACAGTTCGGCCACCGCGGTCCGGAAGCGCGCGGCGTCGAGCTTGAGCGGGGCCAGCTCGGCCGCCACCGCGGCATCGAGCCGCTCGCCGGCCGCGAGCCGCAGCGCGTGCAGCGCTCGCGCCTTCGCGCGGAAGGCATCGCCGGCAGCCCGCGCGGCGAGCTCGAGCGCGTCGAGCTCGGCCTCGCCGCCTTCGATCGCATCGAGCGCCGCGCGGAACTCGCGCATCCTGGCGGGCAGCTCGTCGACCTCGCAGCGGTGCTTGCGCGCGATTGCCCGCAAGTCGAACAGCCGGGTCTCCGCCCGCTCCAGCGCCAGCGGGTCGTGCACCAGCGCCTCGGCGGCCTGGCTCAGCTTGTCTTCCGCTTCGCCCGCTTCGATCACCGCCCGATCGAGCGCCGCCAGCGCTTCCGCCAGCAGCGGGTGCTCGGCGGCGATCCGGTCGAGCCGGCGGGCCGCCACGCGCAGGCCCGCGAGCGGCGAATCCGACCCCTCCCAGACATGGCGCAGCTCGTCGAGGTCACCCGACAATCGCTCGCCTTTCTGCATCGCCGCGCGGGTTTCGGCGAGCCGGGCTTCCTCGCCCGCCTGCGGCTCGAGCGCGGTGAGCTCCGCCAGGTGCGCCAGCAGCAGATCCTGGTCGGCCTGCGCGCTTTCGACGCGTTCGCGGGCGGAGCGCAGCCGCTCCTCGGCGGCGCGCCACTCGGCCCACGCGCGTGCGACGGCTTCGGTATCGCCGCCGGCAAAGCGGTCGAGCAGCGCGCGATGCCCGCGCGGATTGACCAGGCCCCGATCGTCGTGCTGGCCGTGCAGCTCGACCAGCGCGGGCGCGAGCGTGCGCAGCAGGCCTGCGCCCACCGACTGGTCGTTGACGAAAGCCTTGCTTCCCCCGTCGGCCTTGACCGTCCGCTTGACGATCAGCGGCTCGCCCGGTTCGATATCGACTTCCGCCTCGGCCAGCGCGGCGCCGACCGCTGCCGGCAGCCGGGCGAACTCGAACGTCGCGGTCACGCTGGCGCGCTCCTCGCCCGCGCGTACCAGCCCGCTTTCGGCCCGGTTTCCGAGCACCAGCCCGAGCGCATCGAGGAGGATCGATTTGCCCGCCCCGGTCTCCCCGGTGAGAACCCCCAGCCCGCCTTTGAATTCGAGCTCCAGCGCCTCGATCAGCACGACGTTGCGGATGGACAGGCGCGTCAGCATGGCTCGCGCCGGTCTCTAGGATCAAGCGCGAAGCCTGTCGAGAAAGTCGCGTGGAGACAGCGGCGGCGCGCCGAGGAACCCCTGATAGAACGCGCACCCTTCGGCCGCCACGATCGCCCGCTGGGCCGTGGTCTCGACCCCTTCGGCCACGACCGACAGGCCCAGCGCCCGCGCGAGGGCCACGATCGCCCGCAAGACCTCGCGGTCGCGCGGATCGCTGTCGATCCCGTCGATCATCGAACGGTCGAGCTTGAGCGCGTCGAGGGGCAGCAGCTTGAGGTAGCGAAAGTTGCAAAAGCCGCCGCCGAAGTCGTCGAGCGCAACGCGCACTCCGGCCGCCTTCAGCTGGCCGAGCGCAGCGCCGGCGGCTTCCAGGTTACCGATTAGCGCCTGTTCGGTAATCTCGAGCGTCAGCCGGCGCGGATCGAACCCGCTCGCCTCGATCAGCGCGGCGAACTCGCCGGCAAGGCCGCTCGCCGCCAGATCGTTCGGGGTAACGTTGAGCGAGAGCCGAATGTCCGCCGGCCAATCGCGCGCGGCGGCGAGCGCGCGGGCGGCGA
>JBGSBH010000069.1:0-10076 GCA_041730635.1 Cypionkella sp. | reverse complement strand
GGACGAAGTGCCTTACGACCAAGTGTTCGAGATGGAAGACATCAACGGCGAATTCGGCCAAGTCGATGTGGCCATCATCTTGGGCGCGAACGACGTGGTAAACCCCGCTGCGTTGGAAAAGATGTAGGTTCTGAGTCATCTGCGAGTTGGCAGCAATTTCCTGCTGCTTGTAACCTTCGCCACGGTTACCAATGTCGGTTATGGCATTCAGCTTCTGAGCGCCCATCACGCCCTCCCAGTTAGTCTTCGTCGGCGGCGAACGTGCCCTGCGCGCGTTCGGCCGGACGCTGCGCGAGCGAGGGATATTCGCCCCCGGTGCTGGCGCACGCCGCGAGCGATGCCAGCAGGAGGGGCGCGGAGAGGGAGCGAAAGAAGTTCACGCCCGCGCCCTTAGCACGCGCCGCGCGGCGCGAAAGCCGCGCGTGATTCAGGCTGTCGAGACCCGTTGACTTGGCGGGGTCGTTCCCCTAACGGCACCCATCTTTCCGGGCCGCTATCCGCGGTTGCCGGACCCGCCGGCCTGAGATGGGCGGCTACAGACAGAAGCGGAAGTGAAAATCCCATGTTCGCAGTAGTGCGCACGGGCGGCAAACAATACCGCGTTGCCGCCGGAGACAAGATCGCGGTCGAGAAGCTGGCGGGCGACGCCGGCGATCGGATCACGCTGGGCGACGTGATGCTGGCCGGCGAGGGCGAGCAGCTGGCCGACGCGGCGCAAGTGGTCGTCTCGGCCGAGATCATCGCGCAGGCGAAGAGCGAGAAGGTCGTCGTCTTCAAGAAGCGCCGGCGGCACAACTATCGGCGCAAGGCCGGCCACCGCCAGCAGATGACGCTGCTGCGGATCGTCTCGGTCGGCGACAGCAAGGCCGAGCAGCAGCCGGCTGCCGCGAAGGCCGCGGCCGCTCCGGCAGCGGACACCGCGCCCGCTGCGGTGTCGTCGGCCGAAGCCGCCGCCCCGGGCGGCGAAACCGCTGCGGCGCCGAAGAAGACCCGGGCCAAGCCCGCCGCGCCGGTCAAGGACACCGGCACCGCCGGCGAGGGCCAGGTCGATGCCGCGCCGAGCAAGAAGCCGGCGAAGAAGGTTGCCGCGCCCAAGACCGACGATGCGTCGGGCAGCGAATAACGAGTAGGACGAAACAATGGCACACAAGAAAGCAGGCGGTTCGTCCCGCAACGGCCGCGACTCCGCGGGCCGGCGCCTGGGCGTCAAGAAGTTCGGCAGCCAAGAAGTGATTCCGGGCAACATCATCGTGCGCCAGCGCGGGACCAAGTTCTATCCGGGCGTGAACGTCGGGATGGGCAAGGACCACACGCTGTTCGCGCTCGCCTAAGGCCGCGTCCGATTCCATTCGGGCAAGCTCGGCCGCAAGTACGTCTCGGTCGACATGATGGCCGAAGCCGCCGAATAGACGGACGGACCGATAACGGGGCCGTCCACGGGATGGCCCCCCGCCGGGACTCCAGAACCGGCACGCAGAGGGAGATGGGGCCACCCGAGCCATCGGGAGGCCTTGGTCTCCCCTAGTCGTACCTCCCTCGTGCTAACCGGCGCCATCGAAGGCGCCGCCATAAGACTGTCACGCGAACGCCCTAGCGGGCGGGCGCGGGGACGAGGGGAGAAGCGACGTGTTCCATCGTACCGAACGGCTGTTCCTCCGGCCGGCGTGGCCCGAAGACTGGCAAGCCATCCTTTGCGGCATCGCCGACGAAGGCATCGTGCGCCATCTCGCTCGCGCGCCGTGGCCCTATGGGCCCGCCGAGGCGCGGGCCTATGCCGAAGTGCCGCAGGATCCCGGCCGCCCGCATTTCATGGTGGTCGAAGCCGACAGTGGGCAGCTGGTCGGCTCGGTCGGGATCGGAGAGCATCGGGGCGAGGCCGAGATCGGTTACTGGATCGCGCGCGCATCGTGGGGCCGCGGCTACGCGACCGAAGCCGCGGCCGGGGTGCTCGAGATCGCCCGGCTGCTCGGCTACCGGCGTGTGCACGCGGGTCATTTCGTCGATAATCCGGCGTCGGGCCGCGTGCTGCGCAAGCTCGGCTTCGTGCCGACGGGGATCACGCGCCCGCGGATGAGCTGCGCGCGGGGCGAGGCGGTGCTGGCGCACGAATACACGCTCGATCTCGACCCGGGAGCGGCCGCGCGCGCGCAGGCGGCATGATCGGCCCGCGCCGCGGCGCTTGCCCGGCGCGGTGGCGGCCCGCCCGATGACCTATGCGCTGAGCAATGCGTCCGCGAACTCGCCTTCGTACTTGCCGATCAGGTGGCGGTCGTCGTGGTTCCACGGATGGAAGCCGGGAAGGAAGAACGCCAGCCACTGGCCGGCGATGCGGCGCAGGAAACCGGGGCGCACGAGCAGGTAGTGCCAGATGCGCGCCTTGACCTTCCACCCGGTCAGGCCATCCTGCGCGAGCAGGTCCTGCATGTCCTTCACCCGGTTGAAGATAAAGCGGCGGGTGACGATGACCATCATCAGGCTCTTAACCTTCCACCGCTTCCACCGGCTCCAGTCGCGGGTGGCGTGGAGCCAGGTGTCGTAGGCGACGCCCTTGTGCTCGATCTCCTCGACCGAGTGCCAGCGCCAGATGTCGCCAAGGTCGCCCTCGGCACCGGCGAGATGCGCCGGGTTCGCCAGCAGCTCCTGCCCGAACATCGCCGTAAAATGCTCGAGCGCCATCGTCGCCGCGAGGTTGAGGATCTCGGGCCGGCCCTTGGTCAGCGCGAGCATCTCCTCCACCCGGCGGTCGATGAAGGCGACGTCGTAGCCGCTCGCCTCGGCCAGCTTGTTGAGCACGATGTGCTCGCGGGTGTGGTTGATCTCCTGGCGGACGAAGGCGCGGATTTCGGACGCGAGCTTAGAGCTGGCGCCATCGCGGAAGGCCTTGACCGATTCGATGAAGAACGCCTCGCCGCGGGGGAAGGTGGCCGAGAGCGCATTGAACCAGGCGGTGGCGATCGGGTCCCCGCCGAGCCACCAGCGCCTGGGCGCCTGGCCGCGCAGGAACCGGCGGTCGCGCACGACGATGTCGAGATCGGTCGGCGTGGCGGTGCCGGTCGGCGCGAGATCGAACTGGGCGGGAGCGTTCATCGTGCGGCGTTCCTTTAACTGACACCAATGTCAGTAATGGCCGCGGTCCCCGCTGTCAATCCGCCCGGCTTGCCCGCCGCGCGCCGCCTGCCTAACCACGCAGCCGATGAGCACCGCCCGCAAGCGCCTGAGCCCCACCGAATCGCGCACCGCCGCGCTGGAAGCCGCACGGCACCTGCTGATCGAAACCGGGCCGCAATCGGTAACCCTGAAGGCCGTGGCGGGCCGGATCGGCCGCACCCACGCCAACCTGCTGCATCACTTCGGCTCGGCGTCCGGCCTCCAGAAAGCGCTCGCGCAGCACCTCGCCGAGACGGTCTGCGAGACGATCAAGGAAGCGGTGCGCGCCAGCCGGGCGGGGCTGGGCAGCCCGCGCGAGGTGGTCGACCTCACTTTCGACGCCTTCGACAAGGAGGGCGCGGGCGCGCTCGCCAGCTGGATGCTGCTCACCGGCAACGAGGATGCGCTCGATCCGATCGTGGAGACCATTCACGAGCTGGTCGACGAGATCGCGCCGGAGGAGGCGGCTGGGCATGAAGGGGTCCAGGCGCTCCACGAGATCACGCTGACGCTGGTGCTGATGGCGCTCGGCAACGCGCTGATGGGGCCGGCGCTCGCGCGCTCGCTCGGGCTTGCCGAGACCATCGCGCGCGACCGGGCCGAGCGGCTGCTGACCGCCTCGCTCGAGCGCGACCCGGCGGCCGCGCGCTAGAACAGCCCGGGCGCCTCGCGCTGCGCCGCGCGCGGCTCGGCCGGCTGCATCAGCTCGCGTTTCGGCGTCGCCGACAGCGCGCCCTGGCCCCCGCTCGCCCCAGCGATCGGGGTGCACGTGCGGCCGGCGAGGAAGTCGAGCGCGGTCTTAATGGCCGCTTCCCCGGGATCGCCGAGCGGCCGGCTGATGTCGTCGGGCGCCGCGCAGGTCTTCTGGAACACGCTGGCGAGCCCGGTGTAATACTCGCCCTGGCCGGCGGCGTTCTCGGTCTTGAACGCGGTGACCCGCATCCGGTCGTCGCACTCGGCCTTGTCGAACGCGATCTGCCCGACCGGCTTGCCGAAGGTGTTGCCGCCGATCAGCGCTGCGTTGGTGCCGAGATAGGGGATGAAGGCGTTCGCCAGCAGCTCGCTGGCCGAGGCGGTGCCGCCGTAGCCGATGAAGGCGATCTTGGTCGCCGCGATCGCCTGCGGCTGCGCGGCGAAGTTCTTGGCCGAGTTATTGCCCGCCTTGCTTTCGCGGTAAGTCGTGCGGCTGAACACCTGGCCGACCTTGTCCGCCGCCAGCAGGTCGCCGAACAGCTCTGCGATCCGCACCAGCCCGCCGCCGTTGTAGCGCAAGTCGACGATGACCTCGCTGATGCCCTGGGCCTTGAAGTCGGCGAACGCGGCGCGCAAGTCGGCGTCGGCGGTGTCGATGAAAGTGCGCAGGTTGATGTAGCCGACCCGCTTGGTGCCGTCGGTGAGGATCTTCGCGCCGTAACGGTTCGACACCGGGTCGATCGAAAAGTTGGCCTTGGTCAGCGTCACGTCGCGCAGCGTTCCGCCAATGTTGACCCGCAGCACGCGGGTGACCCCCGGGTCGGACGGGCCGAGCGCGTTGACCACCGCCTGCGAGCCGCCCGCCGCCATCAGCGAGGCGACCGACTGCAGCGTTCCGGCGGAAGTGCCGATCGCGACGATCTCGGTCCCGCGGTCGATCCCGGCGGCGAGCGCGGGCGCGCCTTCGTAGGCTTCGACGACGAACACCCGGTTCTGCGAGGTGTCGTAGGCCAGGCGCACGCCGAAACCGGCGCTCGAGCCCGAGCTGAAGAACGCGTTCTCCTCGGCGATCGAGGTAATGTAGGTGAAGCCGCGGTCACGCGACTGCGCGCGCGCGGGCGCGACCAGCGCGTCGATGTAGCTCTGGACGGTCGAATAGTTGGCCTTGTTGACCGTGTTGTCGACCAGGTTCGGGAACAGATACCATTCGTCGATGATCGACTTGGAGAAGTCCTGCCGGGCCGACAGCGAGCAGGCCGCGGTGGAAGACGTCGGCGTCGGCGTGGGTGAGCCGGCGATCGGCGTTCCGCCCCCGCCGCCGCCGCCCCCCCCCCCGCACGCGGCGAGCGTGCCGGCGAGAATCAAGCTGAGCGAAGTGCGACCCATGCTCATCGTTGCAGTCCTCGATCGATCGGCGGGAGTTCCCCACGGCCTCTCCCGGGCCGTGCCGATCCGTTTCGCACGATGGCCCCTGAACCGCGGCTGAGCAACCGAATCGTGCCCGATCATCCCCGGTGACCCCACAATCCGGGCGAAATCGCTCTTGCGCCTGTCGAAAACTCGCTCGCGGCGCACTTGCGCCCTCGCAGAAGGCCGCGGTTACGCATAGGATTGCCCCATAGCCACAGAGGAAAGGACCAACACCATGGCTGGCAAGAACAACGCCCTGCAGAAGCCCGTCAACCTGACCGGCGATCTCGAAGCGGTTTGTGGCAAGGGCCCGATGACCCGCGCGCAGGTCACCTCCAAGGTCTGGGACTACATCAAGAAGAACGGCCTGCAGGACACCAAGGACAAGCGGATGATCAATCCCGATGCCACCCTCGGCAAGGTGACCGGCAAGGATCAGATTTCGATGTTCAAGATGACCGGCGCGGTCTCCAAGCACATGAGCTGAGCCCGACGGGTTATTTCGCGCTGCGGCGGGCGAACGGCCAATCGGTCGCCTCGCCCGCCCACAGCGCCAGCCAGATCACCAGCGGCTGCGCGAGCAACCGCGGGACGTGATAGGTAAGGCCCCAGCCACCATCGGGGCGCGCCAGGTCGAGCAGCAGATGCTGCACGTTGGCCGGCCACACGCACAGCGCATAGAGCGCCAGGCCCACGCCGGCTGCCCGGCGCAGCCCGGCAGACCACGGCTGCAGCAGCCCGGCCGCCCCGGCTAGCTCCACTACCCCGGTCGCCATGACCACCGCCGGCGCGGCCGGCACCCACTCCGGCACGATCCGCAGGAACGGCCCGGGGGCCGCCAGATGAAACGCCCCGGCCACCGCGTAGAATAGCGCCAGCAACGCGCGGGCCGCGCGGCGGAGGGTGGTCTTTCGCCTCATCTCGGGCAGCCTAGCCGCGGCGGCTTGCCCTGTCTTGCCCGCACGTTATCAAGCGCTCGATGACGATCCGCAGCGGCATCGGGGGCTGGACTTATCCGGCATGGCGCGGCGGCGCGTTCTATCCCGCGGGCCTGCGCCATGCCGACGAGCAGGCCTTCGCCACTCGCGCGGTGAACCTGATCGAGATCAACGGCACGTTCTACCGTCGCCAGAACGCGGCGAGCTTCGCCGCGTGGCGCGACACCGCGCCACCGGGGTTCGTCTATGCGCTGAAAGGATCGCGGTTCGTCATCAACCGCAAGGCGCTGGCGACCGCCGCGGAGGGGCTCGCCGGGTTCTTCGCCCAGGGCCTCGTCGAACTGGGCGACAAGCTCGGCCCGATCGTCTGGCAGCTCGCGCTGACCAAGCGCTTCGAGCCCGACGATGTCGCCGCGTTCCTCGCCTTGCTTCCGCGGGTGCACGAAGGGGTGCCGCTGCGCCACGCAATCGAGGTCGGCCACAAGAGCTTCGCCTGCGCGGAGTTCGTCGGCCTGATGCGCGCGGCCAACGTCGCGATCGTCTTCAACGACGCGCCGGACCGGCCGGCGATCGCCGACCGCACGGCCGATTTCGCCTATCTGCGCCTGAAGGGCATGCAAGCGGGTTGCCCGACCGGCTATCCGCCCCGCGACATCGCGCGCTGGGCGGACCTTTGCCGCCAATGGCAGGCGGGCGAGGCGCCTTCGAGCTTGCCTTACGCCGGCGATCCGGCCGATAGCGCGGGCCGGGCCGGCGACGTGTTCGCGCTGATGATCAACGGCGCCAAGGAGCGGGCGCCGGCCGCGGCGATCGCGCTCGCGGCCAAGCTGGGAGAGCTGTCATGAAGTTCGTGCCGATCGCGCTCGCGGCGCTGCTGCTGGCGGGCACTGCCCACGCCGCGCCGAGCCCGGAGCAGGTGGCCGAGGCCGCGCTGCGCGCCGCGCCGGTGTGGGACGGGCACAACGACGTGCCCGAGCAACTTCGCAGCCGGTACAAGAACGTGATCGGCCAGTTCGACTTCGTCGACACCACCGACACTGCGACCGCCGAGGACGGGGCGATGCACACCGATCTCACCCGGCTGGCGAAGGGTCGGGTCGGCGCGCAGTTCTGGTCGGTCTACGTGAGCGCGAACCTTAGCGAACAACAGGCGGTGCAGGCGACGCTCGAACAGATCGACGTGATGAAGCGGCTGATCGCGCGCCATCCGGAGCGGCTCGAGTTCGTCACCACCGCCGACGGCGCGGCCCGGGCGATCAAGGCGGGCAAGATCGCCTCGCTCATCGGCATGGAAGGCGGGCACTCGATCGGCTCGAGCCTCGCGGTGCTGCGGCAGATGCACACGCTCGGCGCGCGCTACATGACGCTGACCCACTCGCTCAACAACCCGTGGGCCGACAGCGCGACCGACGCGCCCCGACACAACGGGCTCACCCCGTTCGGCAAGGACGTGATCCGCGAGATGAACCGGCTGGGGATGCTGGTCGATTTGAGCCACGTCAGCGAAAAGGTCATGACCGACGTGCTCGACCAGACGAGTGTCCCGGTCATTTTCAGCCACTCGGGCGCGCGGGCGGTGAACGGCCACGCGCGCAATGTGCCCGACAGCGTGCTCGCCCGGCTGAAGGCCAACGGCGGGGTGGTGATGGTGGTCGGCTATCCCGACTTCCTGAGCGAGCAGCGCCGTCAGTGGAACGCCGCCAGAGCCGCCGAGGATGCGCGCCTCAAATCGCTCTGGCGCGGCGATCCCGACAGCGTGAAGCGCGAGCTGGCGGCGTGGACCGCGGCGAACCCCGCACCGACCGCCACCGTCAAGGACTGGGCCGATCATATCGACCACATCCGCAAGATCGCCGGGATCGACGCGGTGGCGATCGGCGGGGACTACGACGGGGTCGACACCACGCCCGTCGATGCGCCCGACGTCGCCGGATATCCCGCGCTGTTCACCGAGCTCGCCCGGCGCGGCTACCGCCAGGCCGACCTCGAGAAGATCGCCAACCGCAATATCGCCCGCGTGCTGCGCGCGGCAGAAGCCTATGCGGCGGCGCACCGGGGCGACCCCCCGGTGGAGAGCCCGACCGCGTTCTGAGGCCTATCGCGCCGGGGTCGTCGGGTCGCCGGCGGGAGCGTCGCCCGGAGTCGCGCCGGTGGCCGCCGTGTCGGGGGCCTGGTTGCCGTCGGCGGTCGCGCCGTCTTCGCCGAAGGCCGGGGGCAGCGGCTCGCCGTCCTGCTCTTCGCGGGCGTTCTCCTGCGCCGCGATCTCGTTGCTGACGTTGTACTCGCTGTCCGGCCCGTCCTCTTGCGACAGTGCGCCGGTCATAACGATGATCGCGAACAGCACGGCGACGAGGATCAGTCCGATCACCAGCACCCAGCGGACGACGCCTTCCTTAGAACCGCCGCTCGCTTCGGTCTCGCTGACGTGCACTTCGTCGCCCCGCTGTTCCATACCATCGCTCCCTATTTCTGCCGGCTCTACGGTTGGCTGTCCGGCGGGTTCCTCAATCGCGCAGCAGCTCGTTGATGCCGGTCTTGGCGCGGGTCTGCGCATCGACCGTCTTGACGATCACCGCGCAGTACAGGCTCGGCCCGGGGCTGCCGTCGGACAGCGGCCGGCCGGGCAGCGCGCCCGGCACCACCACCGCATAGGGCGGCACCGCGCCGATGTGCACCTCGCCGCTCGCCCGGTCGACGATCCGGGTCGAGGCGCCGAGGAAGACCCCCATCGACAGCACCGCCCCCTCGCCGACGCGGACCCCTTCGACCACCTCGGAGCGCGCGCCGATGAAGGCCCCGTCGCCGATGATCACCGGATCGGCCTGCAGCGGCTCGAGCACTCCGCCGATGCCGACCCCGCCCGACAGGTGCACGTTGGCGCCGATCTGCGCGCAACTGCCGACGGTGGCCCAGGTATCGACCATCGTGCCTTCGCCCACGTAAGCGCCGATGTTGACGAAGCTCGGCATCAGCACCGCGCCCCTGCCGATGAAGCTGCCGCGGCGCACGATTGCACCGGGCACCGCGCGGAAGCCCGCTTCGCGAAAGCGGTTCTCGCCCCAGCCGGCGAACTTGCTCGGCACTTTGTCGAACGCCGGGGCGCCCGCGCTACCGCCTTCGATCACCGCGTTGTCATGGAGGCGGAAGCTCAGCAGCACCGCCTTCTTGAGCCACTGGTTGACCCGCCAGCCGCCGGCGCCGTCGGGCTCGGCCACCCGCGCCCGGCCGGCGTCGAGCAGCTCGATCGCGTGGGCGACCGCTTCGCCGACCTCGCGGCTGGCAGGGGTGATCTCGCCGCGGCGCTCCCACGCGGCGTCGATGGCGGCGGCAAGATCGGCGGACATGGCAGGCTCCCGTTGACCGGGCCGGCGCTAGCCGCGTGGCGGAGGAGCGGCAACCCTGGCGCTGCGCCGCGTTCAGGGTATCTTCAACCATCGCTGCGCACTCTGCGGCCAACTTTCGCGACGCAACGGACATGGATGAAGCTGGGCGCCGCAAGTTGCGGCTGGAACTCGGGTGCGCGCTGGCGGTGCTGGCGAGCCTCGCCGCGTGCGGCGGCGGCGGCAGCAGCAGCGGGGGCGGGGCGATCGTCAGCGCCCCGGCACCGGTGCCCGCGCCGACGCCCACCCCGACTCCGACTCCGACACCCACGCCCACGCCCACCCCGACGCCGATCTCCAGCTTCGACACGGCCGAGTTTCGCCGGTCCGACGGCCCCGGCTACCACAACGCCGCGACCGCCTGGGCGCAAGGGGCGACCGGGGCGGGGGTGAAGATCGCGGTGATCGACAGCGGCATCGATACCGACAGCCCCGAATTCGCCGGCCGGCTCGACCCGGCCAGCGCCGACGTCGCCGGCAACGGCACGGTCGAGGCGTTCGACGACCA
>JBGSBH010000068.1:0-10120 GCA_041730635.1 Cypionkella sp. | reverse complement strand
AATAATTTCTTGAAACAAGCAACCAACTGACGCATCTTGTGTGTCCGGTTAGTTACGTAATAGAATATACAGCCACTATGAAACACTATCTACCATACATTATCTGGGTAGGAATCAGCCTTTTATCATTCAATACTTTCGGACAAATAAGCATCGATTATAGCGCGTTGAAACGGATCGACAGCCGCGCGGCCGCCCTGGGCGGGATGACGTTGGTCGCAGGGTTGCCGACCGCGAGATCGGTCACCTCGAGGTTTGACGGCTGGAACCACTCGCTCCCCTCGTCGAGCGGCATCGCCTTCAGTTCCGCGAGCAGCGCGACCAGTCGGGTGATCGGGTTGTCGGCCAGATGCGGGTAGGCGACATGGCCCTGCACACCCTCGACCTCGAGCCACACGTTGAGCGAGCCGCGCCGCCCGATCTTCACCGTATCGCCGAGCCGGTGCGCCGAGGTGGGCTCGCCGACCAGGATCAGGTCCGGCCGCTCGCCCGCATCGCGCATCCGCTCGATCAGCGCGCGGGTGCCGTGGATCGCCGGCCCCTCTTCGTCTCCGGTCACGATGAAGCTTACCGTTCCGGCTTCGGTGGGCAGCTCGGCGACCGCGGCGACCATCGCCGCGATCGCGCCCTTCATGTCGACCGCACCGCGGCCGTAGAGCAGTTCGCCGCCCGGGGCCTGGCGGCGCTCGGGAGCGAACGGGGCGGCGCTCCACCCCTCCCCCGGCGGCACGACATCGAGATGGCCGGCAAGCGCGAAGTGACGGCTTCCCGGCGGCCCGCGGCGGACGGCGAACAGGTTCTCGACCGGCCCGCCCTGATCCTTCGGCGCACCCTCGCCCGCCACGAAGCGGTCGACTGTGAACCCGAGCGGCGCGAGCATCTCGGCCAGCGCATCGAACACCATCCCGCGCGCCGGGGTAACGCTGGGGCACGCGATCAGCCGCTCGGCCAGCGCCGCGACATCGGTCATCGCCGCTCGTCCGTCGCCGGCAGGGGCCCGGGGGCGAGGGCGGTTTCCAGCAGGTCCGCGATCCGCAGCCCGGCCTGCGCCACCCGCCGCTGCGCCACCGGCAGCGCGGCGACGATCGCTTCCTGCGTCAGCGCCGCTTCCCGGCCGGGACCGCCGGAGCCGAAGGCATTGGGATAGACGAAGTCGCGTGCGAGCGCCCAGCTCTCGCGGCCCCAGTCGGCGGGAGCCCCGCCCGCGAGCGCCGCGCGCTCGGCGGCACCGTAGCGGCGCACCAGCGGCGGCGAGGCGCTGGTGATCGCCCGCTCGGCCAGCGCGCCGTCCCAGATCGAGTGCAGGTTGCGGCCCGCAACGATGCCGTAGCTTGCGGCGACGTCGTTGCCGCCGCGGTCCTCGTTGTCGCCCGAATGGAGCGGCATGTGGATGTCGCCCGCGAAGTGGACCATGAAGGCCAGCGCCTCGAGCCGCACGTTGGCCGGCAGGCTCTCGTCGGCGAGGATCCGGTGGTTGCGTTCGATCTGCGCGCTGACGCAGTTGCCCCCGGCGCAGTTCTTGCGAACGTCGTATTCCTCGCCGATCGGCTGGGTCTGGAAATGCCAGGCCGCGGTGTAGCCCCAGCGCCAGCTTTCGCGCCGGACGCAATCGGGCCAGGTGGCCGCCTCGGGCAGCGAGCGCACCCGGCACGCGGGCGTCCCGAGCTCGCGCTCGTGCGCGATCAGGCGATCGATCGCGCGGCGCGAAGCGGGCGAGATGTTGGCCAGCGCGATCCGCGCGGTGATCTCGTGGCCGAAGAAGCCCCACGCGCGCGCGGGCGACGGCGGCAGCGCGGCCGCCGCGACCACAGCCAGCGCCGCGATCAGGCGGCGGGCACCCGGTCCCACTGCTCGATCACCCATTGCTCGTCCTCGGAAGCGCGGATCCACGCCTGCATCCATTCGTGTTCCCACACCGCTTCCATGTAGGCCTGCGCGAAGCCGGGAACGCCGACCCCGTACGTCACGAAGCGGCTCACCACCGGGGCATAGAACACGTCCGCCGCGCCGAACGTGCCGAACAGGAACGGCCCGCCGCGGCCGAAGCGCGCGCGAGCCTCGGCCCACAGCGTCAGCACGCGGACGATATCGCCCTTCGCCTCGTCGGACAGCTCGACGCCCTCGTGCCGCATCCGCACGTTCATCGGGCACTGGCGGCGCAACGCGGCGAAGCTCGAATGCATTTCCGCGACCATCGCCCGGGCCATGCCGCGCGGCGCATCGTCCTTCGGCCAGAAGCGTTCGCGCCCTACTTTGTCGGCAAGGTATTCGAGGATCGCGAGGCTGTCCCAGATCACGCTCTCGCCGTCCCACAGCACGGGAACCTTGCCGCTCGAGGGCTGGATTTCCCCCATCGCGCGCTTCACCTGCGGCCATTCGTCGCCGTAGATTGGCACGGTCAGCTCTTCGAACGGCAGCCCGGACTGCTTGCATGCCAACCAGCCGCGCAGCGACCAGCTCGAATAGTTCCTGTTGCCGACGATCAGCTTCACTGCGCCACCCGGTCCCTGTTTGCGCGTGGCCCTAGGCATTCAGCCGGGCGGTGTCGAGGCTGAACGCCGTTGCGCGGCGCGGCGATCGCGCTAAGCGTGCGGGCCATGAGCCTGCGCCCGTTTCATCTCGCTTTTCCGGTCCGCGACCTCGAAGAGGCGCGCGCGTTCTACTCCGGCGTGCTGGGCTGCGCGGAAGGGCGCAGCAGCGAGCGGTGGATCGATTTCGACTTCTTCGGCCACCAGATCGTCGCGCACCTCGCGCCCGCCGGCGGCGATGCGGCGGTCAACCCGGTGGACGGTCACGGCGTGCCCGTGCCGCATTTCGGCATCGTGCTGACGCCGGACGACTTCGCCGAGCTCGCCGCGCGGATCGAGCGCGCCGGCATCCGCTTCGAAATCGCCCCCTACACCCGCTTCGCCGGCCAGCCTGGCGAGCAATCGACGATGTTCTTCCGCGATCCCAGCGGCAACGCGATCGAAATGAAGGCGTTCGCCGACCTCGGCCGCCTGTTCACCGCTTGAAAACTATCCGCGTTTACCCGAATTAAACAATAAAAACCGCATCTTAGCGGGAACCTTGCACGCCGTGTTGGGTAGTGTGAGCGAGGGATTGTTGAGGGTCGCAGCTCAATGCAATGTGTCGCGCCGGCGCTTGCCTGCATCGAAGACCGTGTCGGTCGCCGCGAGGCGACGCGCCATCGGGTGAACCTTTCCGCGCGGATCACGGTCCCCGACGCGAGCCTGCGCGTGCAGCTCGAGGATATTTCCGCCACCGGGGCGGCGATCCGCCTGATGCATCCACGCGCGTTTGCGGGCGGGCGGCTGCGCTGGCTCGAATTCAGCGCCTATTGTCACGTCGCCTGGCGGAACGAGCTGCGTTGCGGGGTTGTGTTCGCCGATCCGCTCGAGAGCGACCAGCTGCGCCGCACGCTCGAATTCAACAAGCTGATCGGCTCGAGCTCGGCGGACAAGTACGGCCGGCTCGCGTCGGCCTGGGTGCACGGTCCCGGCGACTGGTAACGCCCATCCGCTACGCGCCGAGATACTCCGCGAGTTCCTCGCTGCCGCCGATGCGCTCGCCGTCGATGAAGACCTGCGGGGTGGTCGATACCCCCTGCTCCTGCTTGAACGCGTCGACTTCCTCGCGGGTGCCGAGGATCCGGTCTTCCACCTCGAAGCCCGCCTGCTCGAGCATGTCCTTGGCCCTGACTCCGAACGGGCAGGTATGGTCGGGCAGGACCATGCGGTACAGAACGGCGTTGCGCTGATCGGCCATCGGGGTCACCTTTGCTGAAGCTGGCGAAGCGTTCGGGCGCGCGCTTCGTTCCGCGGTTATCAGCTTTCGGCGTCGGCGAGGACGGCGGCGCGCAGCTCGGCGATCCCCAGCCCCTTTTCGGAGCTGGTCTGGTGGACCTGCGGGAACGCTGCGGTGCGCCCCCGCGCCTCGGCTTCGGTGGCGGCGTGCACCGCGGCAAGCTCGCTCGCCTTCACCTTGTCGGCTTTGGTGAGGACCAGCCGATACCCCACTGCCGCCTCGTCGAGCAGCTTCATCATCTCGCGGTCGACGTCCTTCACCCCGTGCCGGCTGTCGATCAGTACCAGCGTGCGCTTCAGCACCGGCCGCCCGCGCAGGAAATCGCGCACCAGCGCCTTCCACCGCTCGACCACCTTGATCGGCGCCTTGGCGAAGCCGTAGCCGGGCATGTCGACCAGCCGCAGCGCAAGCGGATCGCCGACCTCGAAGAAATTCAGCTCCTGCGTCCGCCCCGGGGTGACCGAGGCCCGCGCGAGGCTCTTGCGCCCGGTGAGCGCGTTGAGCAGCGAGCTCTTGCCGACGTTGGAGCGGCCGGCGAACGCGATCTCGGGCACCACCGGTTCGGGGAGGAACTTGAGCTGCGGGGCCGACAGCAGGAACTCGACCCGCCCCGTCAGCAGTTTGCGCGCGCGCTCCTCCTGCTCTGACTGGTCGTCGGGTTCCATCGTCATTGCGAGCGGAGCGAAGCCATCCATCTGCGGAGCCGGATTGCCGCGCAGCCTGTCGGCTGGTCGCAATGGCGAGGTGGATGGGTCTTCACCCTTTCGCCTTGGCATCGCGCGCGGCCGCGCGGTCCTGATCCTGCTTGTCCTTCTGCGCCTGCGCCCTGAGCTGCGGATGCTTCGAATAGAGATAGGTCTGCTGCGCCAGCGTCAGCAGGTTGTTGGTGATCCAGTAGATCAGCAGCCCGGCGGCGAACGGCGCCATCGCGAACATCAGCAGCCAGGGCATGAGCTTGAACATTTGCGCCTGGATCGGGTCGGTCGCCGGCGGGTTGAGGCGGAAGGTCGCCCACATCGAGATGCCGAGCAGCACCGCCAGCGGGCCGATGCCGAGGAAGCTCGGCGGGGTGAACGGCAGCAGTCCGAACAAGTTGAGGATGTGCGCCGGATCGGGCGCGGAGAGGTCCTCGATCCACAGCGCGAACGGCTTGTGGCGCATCTCGATCGCCACCATCAGCACCTTGTAGAGCCCGTAGAAGATCGGGATCTGCAGCAGGATCGGCAGGCACCCGGCGAGCGGGTTGACCCCTTCGCTGCGATAGAGCGCCATGATTTCCTGCTGCTGGCGCGGCTTGTCGTCCTTGTAGCGATCCAGGATCGCCTTCATCTTGGGCTGCAGCGCGCGCATCGCCGCCATGCTGGCGAACTGCTTCTGCGCAATCGGGAACATGACCAGCCGCACGATCAGCGTCAGCAGGATGATCGCCACCCCGAAGTTGCCGGCGATGCCATAGAGCTGGCGCAGCAGCCACAGGATCGGCTTCTCGATGACGCCGAACCAGCCCCAGTCGATCGCGTTCTCGAACTGCGGCACGCCGGCCGCCTGGTAGGCGTTGAGCGCGGTCGATTCCTTGGCCCCGGCGAACAGCCGCGTGGTGCGCGAAATCTGCCTTCCCGACGGCACGGTGACCGGATCGTAGATCACGTCGGCACGGTAGAGGTCGCGCCCGGCCGCGCGGAAATCGGCCTCGGTCCCGGTGTTGCCCTGCGGGATCAGCGCCGACATCCAGTAGATGTCGGTGAAGCCGATCCAGTCCGCCCTGCCTTCGGGTGTCACCCGGCCGCGGGGCGCCTCGGCGATGTCGTCGTAGTCCCAGTCGAAGCTCACCGCGTTGCCGAACGAGCCGATCGGACCCGAGTGGAGCTGCCACGAATCGTAACTGGCGGTCTTGCTGGTGCGGCTGACCGTCGCGAACGGGCGCAGCACGATCGGCCCCCCGGCGGCGTTGCCGCCGGTCTGCTTGGCGGTGATCATGTATTCGCGATCGACCGACAGCTCGATGCGGAAGACCTGGCCTTGACCGTTGGGCCAAGTCAGCGTGACCGGCTTGCCGGGGGCGAGCGGGCCGCCCTCCGCGCGCCACATCGACTGGCCGTCGGGCACGCGGACTCCTTCGCCGAGCCAGCCGAACTGCGCGAAGTGCTGCGCCGGCGTGCCGGCCGGGCTGAACAGGCGCACCGGACCCGAGTTCTTCTCGACATGCTCGCGGTGCGCGCGCAGCGTCAGGTCGTCGATCCGCGCGCCGACGAGGTCGATCGAGCCGGTGATCTCGGGCGCGGCAATGCGCACCCGCTGCGACGATTTGAGCGCGCTCGCCAGGTCGCGCTTCTCAAGCGCCACGGCGGTCGGGTCGACGAGACCCCCGTCGCGGTTGGAGCGGCCCGGCTGCACAGCCGATCCGGCGCTCCCCTCCGCGGCCACCGCGCGCACCGGCTCCTTCGGCTGCGGGTAGAAATACGTCATCGCCGCATCCCAGCCGAACAACAGCAAGCCGCACAGCACCACGGCGAGGAGGAGGTTGCGCTGGTTGTCCAAGAAGGTCGATCCCGGTTGTGTCTGTCGCTCAGGGCACCGGATCGTAGCCGTGTCCGCCCCAGGGGTGGCAGCGCATTATACGCTTCGCCGCGATCCATCCACCCTTCAATGCGCCGTGCTTCTGCAGCGCCTCGATCGCGTATTGCGAGCACGATGGAGCATAGCGGCAGCTGGGCGGGAGGATCCGGCTGGGCCCCCACTGCCACGCGCGGGCGACGAGGATGAGGAGCTGCCTCATCCCGGCCGTCGACGACGCGGCGGGTCGCCCTTGCCCGCCGCCGCCCGCGCGAGCGCCTGCGCCAGCTCGCTGCGCAGCAGCGCGAAGTCGCGCTCGATCCCGCCGTCGCGGCCGCTCAGCACGTGATCGTGATCGGCAAGCCCGGCCTCGGGCAGTGCCGCGCGCAGCAATTCGCGAAAGCGCCGCTTCATCCGGTTGCGCACGACGGCGTTTCCGATCTTCTTGGTGACGGTGACTCCGAACCGAAGGCCGCGCCCCCCATTGGGATGCGCCAGCAGAACGAAGCCGGCGCGCGCGACCCGCAGCCCGCGGTTGGCCGCGAGGAAATCGGCGCGCTTGCGGATGGTCTCCACCGTCACAAGGACCGATATAGGAAGCTAACACACCACACGAAAGGGCGCGCGAAAACGGGCTCCCGATCGCGAGAGCCCGGAATGAAGCCTATCGAGGCCGCACCGCGAGGTACGGGCGGGAAAGATTCAGGCGCAGAGCTTCTTGCGACCGCGCGCGCGGCGGGCGCGCAGCACCTTGCGGCCCCCCGGGGTCGCCGTGCGGGCGCAGAAACCGTGGCGGCGGGCGCGCACGAGGTTGCTGGGCTGGAACGTCCGCTTCATCGGATCCTCGGATCGGTAAAAAGGCAAAGGGCAGCCGCAGGGGCCACCGTCAGGCGGGCGCCCCTATGGGATGGCGTGGCGCAAGTCAAGATAGGCGATCGCCGGCCCCGCGGTGGTGACCGAGCCCGCGGGCGCCTCGCCCAGCCAGGCGCGCATGTCCTGCGCGGTCAGCCAACGGGCGTCGGAATTGGCGACCGCGTTGGTCATGTCGTAGAACGCCTGCGGCTCGGCGAGGCCCATCTCGCGATAGTAGTCGAGATAGGTCCGGTTGACTGGCGAATCGGCGGCGAAGTCGTCCGGCTCGCGGCCGTCGCTGTCGCGCCAGGCGTGGACCGCGAACTCCGCCCCGTCGTCGATCGACCGCCGTGCGCCGGCAAGGAACAGCTCCACCGCGCCCGAGCGGACCGAGCCGCCGGCGGGCACGTGCGTCGCGATCCCGCGCGCGCGGATCATTCGCCCGAGCTTGAGATTGGCGGTGTCGTCATCGGTGCCGGGGCATTCGACGAGCTCGAGCGTGGCGATACCGGGATGATCGCGCAGCATCGCCGCGAAGGCTCCGGGGCTGGCGCGGTCGGTGGCGTCGACCAGCGCCGCGCGTTCGGCGTCGAGCACCCGGAAGGGGCCGTAGGCGGCGATTCCCGCGGGTATCGCGGGGGCGGCGGCCTCCTCCACCCATTCCTCGACGACCGCGATCGCGCGCACCTGCGCCGCCGCCGGCGCGGCGAGCGCGGAGACGGCCAAGGCGGCAAGGGCAATCCAACTGCGCATGGCGCCGGGCTAGCGGGGGCAACCTTGCCGGATCGCCAAGCGAAATGGTTGGCGCCGCGTTAGCGCTGATCGCGCCGGCTACTCGACTTGGCGCTGGTTTGCCGCCACAAGCTGCCCCACGTCGCAGGGGGGTTCGTGGTCGCACTGGTCCGCACGGTAGCCTATCTCGGGCTGGAGGCGCGCGCGGTCGAGGTGCAGTGCCAGGTCGCCGCCGGCATGCCGCGCTTCAACCTGGTCGGCCTGCCCGACAAGGCGGTCGGCGAGAGCCGCGAGCGGGTTCAGGCGGCGCTCGCGGCGATGGGGCTGTCGCTGCCGCCCAAGCGCATCACGATCAACCTCTCCCCGGCCGACCTGCCCAAGGAAGGCAGCCACTACGACCTGCCGATCGCGCTCGCGCTGCTCGCCGCGATGGGCGTTACCGACGCCGAGCAGCTCGGTGACTGGATCGCGGTCGGCGAACTCGCGCTCGACGGGCGCGTCGCCCCTTCGCCAGGCGTGCTGCTCGCAGCGATCCATGCGAGCGAGGCGGAATGCGGGCTGATCTGCCCCGCCAGCCAGGGCAGCGAAGCGCGCTGGGCGAGCGGGGTGCCGGTGATCGCCGCGCCCGATCTCGTCAGCCTGCTCAATCACCTTAAGGGCACGCAGCGCTTGCCCGACCCGCCGCCGGGCGAAGTCGAGGAGCCCGGATTCGGACCCGACCTCCGGCAGGTGAAGGGGCAGGAGACCGCCAAGCGCGCGCTCGAGATCGCCGCCGCCGGCGGGCACAACCTGCTGATGATCGGGCCGCCCGGCGCGGGCAAGAGCCTGATGGCGAGCTGCCTGCCGGGTATCCTGCCGCCGCTGACGCCGCCCGAGGCGCTCGAGACCAGCATGGTCGCCTCGGTCGCCGGCACGCTCGAAGGCGGGCGGATCAGCCGCGTGCGCCCGTTCCGCGCACCGCATCATTCGGCGAGCATGGCGGCGCTCACCGGCGGGGGCCTGCGGGTGCGCCCGGGCGAAGTCAGCCTCGCGCACCTCGGCGTGCTGTTCCTCGACGAGCTGCCCGAATTCCAGCGCGCGGTGCTCGATTCGCTGCGTCAGCCGCTCGAGACCGGCCGCGTCGACGTCGCCCGCGCCAACGCGCACGTCCAGTTCCCGGCGCGGGTCCAGCTGGTTGCGGCGATGAACCCGTGCCGCTGCGGCCACCTCGGCGATCCGGCGCTCGCCTGCAGCCGCGCCCCGCGCTGCGCCGCCGAATACCAGAGCAAGGTGTCGGGCCCGAAGCTCGACCGCATCGACCTGCATGTCGAGGTCGATCCGGTGAGCGCCGCCGATCTCGCGCTGCCGCCGCCGGCCGAGGGGAGCGCCGAAGTCGCCGCCCGGGTGGCCGCCGCGCGCGCGGTGCAGACCGCGCGGCAGCGCGACACGGGCGTGCGCACCAATGCCGAGCTCGATGGCGAGGCGCTCGAACGGTTCGCCACCCCCGACGGGCCGGGCCGCAAGCTGCTGCTGCAGGCGGCCGAGGCGATGCGGCTCTCGGCGCGCGGCTACACCCGCATGCTGCGCGTCGCGCGCACCATCGCCGACCTCGCCGGAGCGGACGCGGTCGGCCGCATCCATGTCGCCGAAGCGCTGAGCTACCGCCGGGTGGCGCCCCGCGCCTGAGCGGGCGATAGACGCGCGATGCCTGCGGACCTTGCCAATGCAGAAGAACGCTCGCGCCTCGCGCGCGCTGTCGGCGCGTTCGACCGGCGCTGGCCCGGGGGGCGGCGCAAGGCGGGCAGCCTGGCGCTCGCCCTGCTGCTCGAGGCCGGCCTGATCGCGCTGCTCTTCACGCTCGGCCGGCAAGCCGCCGGGACGCGCGAAGCAAGCGAGGCGCTGACCACGGTATCCTTCGCGCCCGAGCCGCCCCCGGCCGAGCCGACGCCCCCCGCGGAACGGACCAGCCAACCCACCGCGTTGCCGCGCGCCCCGACCCCGCCCCGCCCCGCGCTCCCCACGCCTCCGCAGCCCATGCCTCCTCCCGCCGCCATCATCCCGGTCGCCCCGCCGACCTCGGCCGCACCCTCCGCCCCGCCCGCGCCGCCGCAGATCAGGGCGGTCATCCGCGCGCAGGACAGCGGGCCGGCCGGCCCGCCGAACCGGCCGTCACCGGGCGATATGTTGACACACAAAC
>JBGSBH010000067.1:0-10267 GCA_041730635.1 Cypionkella sp. | reverse complement strand
GATCGGTTCTATCCGGCGTTCCAGTTCGTGCTGTGGGGCGACAAGACCCCGCACGACGCCTTGGCGAGCGCGATGGTCGACGCCGCGGGCGAAGCCTAGCCGTGTTCCCCCTCCCGCAAGCGGGAGGGGGGAGACTCGCATAGATGTTCCGCACGATCCTGATCGCCGGTTACGGCGCGATGACCGGGGCGATGCTGGAAGGCTGGCTCGCCTCGGGGATGCCGCCCGGCACGTTCACGCTCTATGGCCCGCGGGCGAAGCCGGCACCTGCCGGGGTGCGCTTCGTGACCGAGCCGCCCGGGGGCGTGCTCGACGCGCTGGTGCTCGGGTTCAAGCCGCAGGTGCTGGCCGAGGCGACCAAGCCGCTCGGACCACTGGCGGGCCCGGACACAACCGTGGTCTCGGTGCTCGCCGGGGTCGACCTCGCGAGCCTGCGCCGCCGCTTCCCCCATGCCGGCGCGATCGTGCGGATGATGCCCAACCTCGCCGCCGCGCTCGGCAAGTCGGCCACCGCGCTGGTCGGCGAGGGGCTCGCTCCGGCGCAGCACGCGGCGGTGAACGATCTCGCGGCACGGCTCGGCACCGCCGAATGGCTGGCCGACGAGCGCCGCTTCGATCTGGTCGCCGCGCTCGCCGGCTCGGGCCCGGCGTTCGTGTATCGCTTCGTCGACGCGCTGGCGGAAGGTGCGGCGCGGCTCGGGCTCGATCGCGAGCAGGCCGAGCGGCTGGCGCTGGCGACGGTCGAAGGGGCGGCGGCGCTCGCCGCCGGCTCGCCGCTCGCGCCGGGCGCGCTCGCGAACAAGGTCGCCAGCCCCGGCGGGATGACCGAACGCGGGCTCGCGGTGCTCGACGCCGACGAGGCGCTGGTCCGGCTGATCGAGCAGACCTTGCGGGCGGCGCGCGATCGCGGCGCCGAAATGGCCGCCGCCGCGCGGACGGATGGTTAACCCTTCGGGCGTTCCGGTTTTTCTTGAATCCGCCGGCGCAACCCCCGATATTGCGGACACCGGCTTGTCGTTGCTCGGCGCCGGATTGGAGATTGTGATGGCTGAATTCAACGATCCCCGCACGACGACGTCGGGCCTTGGCGCCGGCCTCGGCTCGGTGCCGCGCACTGGCGGGCAGGTCGTGTTCGACGAGGGCCTGCGCAAGCATATGCTCTCGATCTACAACTACATGACCAGCGGCGTGCTGCTGACCGGCATCGTCGCGCTGCTGACCTTCAACTCGGGGCTCGCCGCGAACTTTGCCTCGGGCCCGGCGATGTGGCTGGTGGCGCTGTCGCCGCTGGCGATCGTCTTCGCGATGAGCTTCGGGGCGAACCGTTTCTCGAAGACCACGCTGCAGGGCATGTTCTGGGCCTTCGCGGTGCTCATGGGCCTGTCGCTATCGACGATCTTCCTGCGCTTCACCGGCGGGTCGATCGCGGTGACGTTCTTCGCCACCGCCGCGGCGTTCGCGGGCCTCAGCCTGTTCGGCTACACCACCAGGAAGAGCCTCAGTGGTTTCGGTACGTTCCTGATCATGGGCGTGGTCGGGCTGCTGGTGGCGATGATCGCGAACATGTTCATCCAGAGCCCGGCGCTGTTCTACGCGATCAGCTTCATCGGGGTGCTGATCTTCGCGGGCCTCACCGCGTACGACACGCAGCGGCTGAAGCAGGAGTACGCTTACCTGCGCGGCACCGAGTTCGCCGGCAAGGCGATCGTGCTGGGGGCGCTGACGCTGTACCTCGATTTCATCAACATGTTCCAGTTCCTGCTGAGCTTCATGGGCAACCGCGAATAATCGCACGCAGGAATCGCTCTGTCGTGCCCGGGATGCTTGCCGCATCCCGGGCATTTTCTTTGTCCTCTGCGGGCGTTAGAGGCCGCAGCTTAAGCCGCGCGAAAGGCGCAGGCTGGCAACTGTCGCCGGCCGAGGAGGGCCGTCCCCGTATGTTTTCGAAGTCGCTTGCCCCTGTTCGTGTGATACCGGCCGCCGCCGGGCTGGCGCTGCTCGCCGCCTGCAAGACCGCGCCGCCGCCGCCCCCGCCGCCCCCGCCGCCCCCGCCGCCGGCCGAAGTCATCCCCTACCGCCCGCTGCCGCCCTCGGGCGCGACGTACGTGATGAACATCCCCGGGCGCGGGGCAGACGGCCGCCGTCTGACGGTGCTCAACGGGATCAGCGACGACGAGCGGCTGTGGTACTTCCGCTCGGCGTGGAATGTCGCGGCGCTCAACTGCATCGCGCCCGAAGAACAGGCGATCCTCGACGGCTATCGCACATTCCTGACCGCCAACGCCAAGGCCCTGCGCGCGGCCAACCAGCGGATCGAAAAGGCGTACCAGAAGGATTACCGCACCAGTGGCGAGGCGATCGCGGCGCGCGAGCGGCGGATGACGATGGTCTATAACTACTTTGCGCTGCCGCCGGCGCGGGCGGAGTTCTGCCAGGCGGCGCTGCGGGTCGCCGCCGCGCAGGCAGCGATGGGCAAGCCCGACCCGGCGGCCCTCGCCGCGGCGAACTTCGTCCAGTTCGAAGTGCCGTTCGAGAACTTCTTCACCGCCTACGAGCAGTACCAGCGCGATTCAGCCGCGTGGGACGCGCAGTACGGACCGCGCTACGGGGCATCGCAACCGGGCTACGTCGCCGTGCAGGCCGCGCGCGCCGCGGCGCAGGTGCCGCAGGTCGGGATCAGCGATCCGGCGGCGACCACGACCCAGCCGGTGACCCAGGCCGGGGCAGTGACCGATCCCGAAACCGGCGCCTCGATTCCGGTGGTGCCGGTGCCCCAGCAAGGGCAGGCGGTGCCGGTGGTGCAGCCGGTTCCGGCGGCGACGCCCAAGCCCAAGTCGTGAGGCGCGGCGCGGCGCATAAAGCTCTTTTCACGAGGCATCGGGTTCGCTAAGCGCCGCGCTCTTCGCGGAAGGGGCATCCTGCTGCGAAGCGGAAACTGGAACGGGGCCGTAGCTCAGCTGGGAGAGCGCGTCGTTCGCAATGACGAGGTCAGGGGTTCGATCCCCCTCGGCTCCACCAGTTCGCCGCCAATGGCTCCCGGTCGGCCTGCAAACGGCACCGCTCTTGCGCTTCCGGTGCTCGCGACCTGCCAGGTCGCTGCGCGCCGGTTCTCGATCGGCACCATTTTGTCCTTCGGACAGCGTCGCTTCCGGCTCGACCGGCAGACACTCTCGGCGAATTGGACACCCATCACCCGTTCAGCCTGAGCTTGTCGAAGGCCGCGCGCCAAGGCTAGCAAGCTCCATGCACTTCCTCGACCAGGCCAAGATCTACGTGAAGTCCGGCGCGGGCGGACCGGGCGCGGTGTCGTTCCGGCGCGAGAAATACATCGAGTACGGCGGGCCCGACGGCGGCAACGGGGGCAAGGGTGGCGACATCGTGTTCGTCGCCGCGCCGGGCCTCAATACGCTGATCGATTTCCGCTACACCCAGCATTTCAAGGCCCAGCGCGGCGGGCACGGGATGGGCAAGGACCGCACCGGGGCCTCCGCGCCCGACCTGGTGATCGAGGTGCCGGTCGGCACGCAGATCCTCTCCGAGGACAAGGAGGAAGTGCTCGCCGATTTCACCGAGGTCGGCCAGCGCGTGGTGCTGCTCGAAGGCGGCATGGGCGGGCGCGGCAACGCGAGCTACAAGACCAGCACCAACCGCGCCCCGCGCCAGCACCAGGAGGGCATCCCGGCGCAGGAGATGTGGGTCTGGCTGCGGCTGAAACTGCTCGCCGACGTCGGCCTCGTCGGCCTGCCCAACGCCGGCAAGAGCACGTTCATCAACCAGGTCTCGAATGCGCAGGCCAAGGTCGGCGCCTATGCCTTCACGACGCTGGTGCCCAAGCTCGGAGTGGTTCGCCATCGCGGGCGCGAGTTCGTGCTCGCCGACATTCCCGGGCTGATCGCGGGCGCTGCAGAAGGGGCGGGGATCGGCGACCGCTTCCTGGGCCATATCGAGCGTTGCCGGGTGTTGATCCACCTGATCGACATTTCCGGCGTCGATCCGGCCGAGGCGCTGCGGGTGGTGGAGGACGAGCTCGCAGCCTACGGCGAGGGGCTGGCGGAAAAGCCGCGGCTGATCGCATTGAACAAGATCGACCTCGCCGATGGGGAGCTCGCCGAAGGGTTCGCCAACGAGCTGCGCGCCGCGGGGGCGGAAGCGGTTTTTCCGATCTCCGGCGCCACCGGCGAGGGGATCGAGGCGCTGCTCGACGCCGCGCTCGCCTATCTGCCCGATCGCACCGCCACCGAGACAAAGGGCGGCGTGGTCGAGGACGTCGCCGACGAAGGCGGTGTTTGGTCGCCGATCTAGGGGCGATTACGCCCAGTCCCGCTCGTCCTGAGCTTGTCGAACGACGCTGCGCCAAGTTCTCCAGTTGGCGAGACACCCTTCGACGAGCTCAGGGTGAGCGGGCTTGGGGTTGGTTGGCGGTGGCAGCCTCGCTAAGCGGCAGGCGATGCCCATCGTTGCGCTTCCCCACCTGACCGACCCGGCCGCCTGCCCGCGCCTCGTGCTCAAGGTCGGCTCGGCGCTGCTGGTCGAGCGCGGCGGGGCGCTGCGACGCGAGTGGCTGGCGGCGCTCGCGGGCGAGATCGCCGCGGCGAGAGCCCGCGGGCAGCAGGTGGTGGTGGTCAGCTCGGGCGCGATCGCGCTCGGCGCCGCGCGGCTCGGGCTCGCGAGCGGCGGCCGGGCCAGCCTGACGGACGCCCAGGCCGCCGCCGCGGTCGGCCAGATCGCGCTCGCGGGCGCGTGGTCGGAGCTTCTCGGTGCCGAAGAGCTGGTCGCCGCGCAGCTCCTTCTCACCCTCGACGATCTCGAGACGCGGCGGCGCTATCTGAACGCTTCTGCGACCCTCGCGCGGCTGCTCGAGACCGGGGCGGTGCCGGTGGTCAACGAGAACGACAGCGTCGCCACCGCCGAGATCCGCTTCGGCGACAACGACCGCCTCGCCGCGCGGGTGGCGCAGGCCGCGCGCGCCGACGCGGTGGTGCTGCTGAGCGACGTCGACGGGCTGTTCGACCGCGACCCGGCCGATCCGGCGGCCGAGCTGGTGCGCGAGGTGCACGGGGTGGACGAGCGGGTGCGCGCGATGGCCACCGGCGGCTCGGCCTCCGGGCTCGGCTCGGGCGGGATGGTATCGAAGCTGCAGGCGGCAGAGATCGCCGGGCGCGCGGGGATCGCGCTGGCGATCGTCAATGGTACCGAGCCGCGCCCGCTCGCGCGTGCGATCGCGGCGGAGCGGGGTACGCTGTTCGTGCCGCAGCGGCAGGCGGGGCAGCGGGGGGGCGGGCGCAAGGCCTGGCTCGGCGGGCGCCTCGCCCCGGCGGGCGTGCTGACGGTAGATGACGGCTGCGCGGCGGCGCTGGCGCACGGCTCGAGCGTCTTGGCCGCCGGGGTGGTCGCGGTCGACGGCGAGTTCGCCCGCGGCGACCTCGTCACGATCCACGGCGCGAAGGGCGACCGCCTGGCGCAAGGGCTGGTCGAATACGACGCGGGCGAATGCCGCGCGATCGCCGGGCGCAAGCAGGGCGAGCAGGCGGCGCTGCTCGGCTACGCCCCGCGTGCGGCGGTGGTGCACCGCGACCACCTGGTCCTGCTGTGAGGGCTCTGGTCGCGCTGACCGGCGGGACCGGCTTCGTCGGCCGCGCGACGCTCGCCGCGCTGGAGCGGGCCGGCGCGCAGGTGCGGGCGCTGGCGCGGACCGTGCCCGGGGAGCGCGGCGCAGCGCAGTGGGTCCGGGGCGATCTCGCCGACCGCGCCGCGCTCGCCGCGCTGGTCGAGGGGGCGGAGGCGGTGATCCACGTTGCCGGCCTTACCACTCACCAGGACCCGCCGGCGTTCGAAGCGGCCAATGTGGCGGGGACGCTCGGATTGATTGAGGCGGCCGCGGCGGCCGGCGTGCCGCGGTTCGTGTTCGTCTCCTCGCTGGCGGCGCGCGAGCCGGCGCTGTCGGCCTACGGCGCTTCGAAAGAGCGGGCCGAGCGACTGGTCGCGGCGAGCGGGCTCGACTGGACGATCGTCCGCCCGCCCGGGGTCTACGGCCCGTGGGACGTCGATTATCTCGAGATGTTCAAGCTCGCCCGGCGCGGGGTGGTGCCGGTACCTCCGCCGGGGCGGAGCTCGCTGATCCATGTGGACGATCTCGCCGAGCTGTTGGTCGCACTGGTGCCCGGCGGCGAGGGAGTGACCCACCGCACCTTCGAGCCCGACGACGGCCACGCCGGCGGCTGGAGCCACCGCGAGCTCGCGCGGCTGATCGGCTGGGCGGTGGGCCGGCGGCCGTGGGTGGTGCATTTGCCCAAGCGCCTGCTAGAGCTCGCGGCCCGCGCGGACCGATTGGTGCGGCGCGGACACGCGCGGCTGACGGCGGACCGCGCGCGCTACATGGCGCATCCCGATTGGGTTGCGCGGCCCGAACTGAAGGTCCCGCCGCAGGTCTGGCGCCCGCGCATCGCCACCCGCGACGGGCTCGAGGCGACCGCACGCTGGTACCGCGAACAGGGCTGGTTGTGACCGCCGCCCGCGCGGGTTAGCTTTCCGCCCGGGATCGCGGGTCGCACCGGCGGGAACGGCCGCCAGCGTCAACTCGAGCAGGGGATTGCCATGAAAAGAATCGCTCTCGTCGCCGCACTGGCGGCGCTCGCCGCGTGTCAGCAGCAGGAACCGGCGGCAGAAGCCGAAGCCGCACCCGACGCGGCGGCCGCACCCGCCGCGGCCGAAGGCTCGATGGCGGCCGACGGCAAGCCGGCGGCCGGGATGTACGAGGTCACCACTTCGAAGGGCGAGGTGTTCCGCGAAGAGGTCAATCCCGACGGGACCTACGTGCAGACGGACAAGGACGGCAAGGTCGTCGAGACCGGCAAATGGGTGCAGAAGTCGCCCACCCAATACTGCACCACCAAGGACGAAGAAGGCGCCAAGGAGTGGTGCAACACCGAGGGGATCGACGACAAGGGCGTGTGGACCTCGACCAACGACAAGGGCGAGACCGCCACCGTCAAGCGCGTCGAAAGCTGACGCGCGGCGCCTAGAGGAACGGCTCGTACCCCGGCGGCAATGCGCCGTCGGGGCCGAGCTCCACGGCCGAGTGGATGCCGCACTCGGTCTTGTCCCAGCCGCGCCAGCGGCCCGAGCGCGGGTCTTCGCCGGGGGCCACCTGGCTGGTGCAGGGCGAGCACCCAATCGAGGGGTAGCCCGCCGCGACCAGCGGATGCGGCGGCAGCCCGTACGCGGCGGCATAGGCGGCGAGATCGGCGGCCGCCCAGTCGATCAGCGGGTTGATCTTGAGCCGGCCCAGCGCATCCGCGCCGTCGAGCTCGAACCGCGGCAGGTTCGCCCGGGTGGCCGCCTGGAATGCCTTGCGCCCGGTCAGCGTCGCATCGAACTCGGTCAACGCCGCGGCGAGCGGCAGCACCTTGCGGATCTCGCAGCAGCCGTCGGGATCGTACGACCACCTGAGGCCGGTCGCGTCGCGCGCCGCGATCAGCGCCGGATCGGGGGTGAGAACGCGCAAGTCCGTCAGCCCGAGCCGGCGGACGAGCGCGTCGCGGTAAGCAAGGGTTTCGGCGAAATGCTTGCCGGTGTCGAGGAACAGCACCGGGGTATCGGGCGCGATGCGCGCGACCAGATGCAGCAGCACCGCGCTCTCCGCGCCGAAGCTCGAGACCACCGCCACCCGGCCGGCCACGCCGGTCTTCAGCACTGCCTCTAGCAGCGCGTCGGTGCCGGCTGCCCGAAACATCTCGTCGAGCCGGCTCGCGTCCGCGGCGGTGAAGCGCGGTGCGGTGTCGATCCGGTCGACCAGCCGGGCGACGCCGAGATCAGCCACCGTGGCGCAGTCGCCAGATCGGCACCCGCCCGTCGGCGGCCGGCTGATAGACGTGTTCCCAGCGGGCAAGCGCCGCTTCCGCGTCGGCCGGGTCGAACGGCTTGTCGGGGGCGAAGCTGTCGAACCCGCAGCGACGCATGAAGAAGATAAGATCGACCAGCACGTCGCCGGTAGCCTTCAATTCGCCGGCGTAGCCGGCCTCGCGCAGCATCCGCGCGGTCGAGAAACCGCGCCCGTCGCGGAACCTGGGGAAGTCCACCTCGATCAGCCGCACCCGCGCGAGGGGCGGGAACAGCGCGGTCACGTCCTCGCCCGCCTCGATCCGCACCGAATCCGCTTCCTCCTGCTCGAGGAAGGCGTCGAGCGAAACCGCGGGCTCGTCGGCCGCCGGATCGTCGCGGAAGCGCAGGGCAGTGGGAAACGCCTGGTTGCCGGGCTCAGCCATAGATCGCCTCCTTGAAGCCATCCATGCCCACCCGGCGGTAGGTGTCGATGAAGCGCTCGTTCGGCGCCCGGACCGCGCGGTAGTGCTCGACCGCGCGCTCGACCGCGTCGACGATGCCGTTCTCGTCGAACCCGGGGCCGGCGATCTTGGCCTGGCTGGTGTCCTCGTCGCCCGAGCCGCCGAGCAGCAGCTGGTAGCTCTCGGCGCCCTTACGATCGACGCCGAGGATGCCGATGTTGCCCGCGTGGTGGTGGCCGCAGGCGTTGATGCAACCTGAGATCTTGATCTTGAGCTCGCCGATGTCCGCCTGGCGTTCGGCGTCGGCGAAGCGCTCGGCGATTTTCTGCGCGACCGGAATTGAGCGCGCGTTGGCGAGGCTGCAGTAATCGAGCCCCGGGCAGGCGATGATGTCGCTGACGAGGTCGAGGTTGGCATCGGCGAGGCCCGCGGCGACCAGCGCCTGCCAGACCGCGTAGAGATCGCCCTTGCGGACGTGCGGCAGGACGAGGTTCTGTGCGTGCGTCGCGCGCAGCTCGTCGAAGCTGTAACGCTCGGCGAGGTCGGCAACGACTTCCATCTGCTCGGCCGAGATGTCGCCGGGGATGCCGCCGATCGGCTTCAGGCTGATGTTGGCGATCGCGTAGCCCGGCGCTTTGTGCGCTACGACCTGCTGCTTGACCCAGGCAGCGAAGGCCGGGTCGGAGAGGTCGAGTTCGTCGCTGAGCCCCTGCTCGAACGGCGGCGCGGCGAAGTAGGCGGCGATGCGATCGTATTCGGCCTGCGGAAAGTCTTCGCCGAGCGACAGGAAGTGCGCGAAGGCTTCCTCGACTTGGGCGGTGAATTCGTCCTGGCCCAAGTCGTGGACCAGGATCTTCATCCGCTGCTTGTGGATGTTGTCGCGCCGCGCATGGCGATTCCACACGCGAAGAACGGCCTGCAAGTAGCTGAAAATGTGAGCGGTCGGCAGAAACTCGCGGATGCGATAGGCGATGAACGGGGTGCGCCCCATCCCCCCGCCCGCATAGACCTCGAACCCAATCTCGCCCGCCTCGTTACGGACGATGCGCAGCGCGAAATCGTGCCAGCGCAGCGCCGCCCGGTCGGCTGGCGAAGCGATCACCGCGATCTTGAACTTGCGCGGCAAATAGCTGAATTCGGGCATGAAAGTGGTCATCTGCCGCAGCATCTCGGCCCACGGGCGCGGGTCGATCACTTCGTCGGCGGCGGCGCCAGCGTATTGGTCCGAGCTGATGTTGCGGATCGACTCGCCGCTGGTCTGGATCGCGTGCATCTCGACCCTGGCGAGATCGGCCAGGATGTCGGGCGCTTCGGCGAGCTTGATCCAGTTGTACTGGATGTTCTGGCGGGTGGTGAAATGCCCGTAGCCGCGATCGTACCGGCGGGCGATCTCGGCCAGCGTGCGCATCTGCCGGCTGTCGAGCGTGCCGTAAGGGATCGCCACCCGCAGCATGTAGGCGTGAAGCTGGAGGTAGAGCCCGTTCTTCAGCCGCAGCGGCTTGAACTGGTCGTCGTCGAGCTTGCCCTCGATCCGGCGGCGCACCTGGTCGCGGAATTCCTCGACCCGCGTGTCGACCATCGCCTGGTCGTATCGGTCGTATTTATACATCGATACCTCGCGGGGCTTCGAGACGGGCCCTCGGCGGGCTCGGTCCCTCCTCAGCCCGAACGGAGAAGAGAGCCCGTTCGGCCTGAGGAGCGATCGAGCGCAGCGGCGCAGCCGCGAAGTCGAGAGCGCGTCTCGAAGGGCCCATCATATCACCCACTCCCGTGCGTCGGGGTCCGCCGGTTTGAGCGTGAGGTCGGGGCGCACGGTCGGGCCGAGCGCCCGGATGCGGTCCTTGATGTGGGCCGGGCGCACGCGGCCGTCGGCGGTCTTCTCCCCGTCGATCGCGTACGGGTTGTTGACCCGGCCGGCGGCCGCCTCGCGCGCCATGATCGCTTCGGCCGGGTCTCCGGCGTCGCGGTTGTTTTTTTAAATTTTT